>NZ_JAHBDP010000129.1:0-21121 GCF_019956495.1 Pseudomonas sp. BF-B-26
GCTCGCGAATGCGGTGTGTCAGACAACATTGATCTTGACTAACACACCGCATTCGCGAGCAAGCCCGCTCCCACAGGGGGATTTGTGGTGTGCCTTCTGCCTCATTTCCCGAAAAAAAATCCTCGCTGAAAACCCTGCCGCGACCGCTCTAACTCAACACATCCAATCAGCACCCACTCCTCAACCAAAAACCGTTTCAAAAATTTATCTTGCGCACTAAATATTTGCGCTATACATTCGCTTTGCAGTTACTTAGCGCGCAAACATTTAGCGCAAAACATCCAACTCCGAATGAGGCTCACACCATGCAAACTCTCTACACCGCTATCGCAACCTCCACCGGCGGCCGCGACGGTCGTGCGGTTTCCAGCGACAACATCCTCGACGTCAAACTCGCCACACCCAAAGAACTCGGGGGTGCTGGCGGTGCAGCGACCAACCCTGAGCAACTGTTCGCAGCCGGTTACTCCGCCTGCTTCATCGGCGCGCTGAAATTCGTGGCCAGCCAGACCAAACGCAAAATCCCGGACGACGCTTCGATCACCGCCCATGTCGGCATCGGCCAGATCCCTGGCGGTTTCGGCCTGGACATCGACCTGCACATCAGCTTGCCGGGTCTTGAACAAGCCTACGCACAAAGCCTGGTCGACGCCGCACACCAGGTCTGCCCGTACTCCAACGCCACCCGTGGCAACGTCGATGTGCGCCTGCACGTTACCGTCTAACCGCTGATTCCCAGGCCCGAACCAGGAAATGAACATGCGCACTTTCAGTAAAGCCTTGACCGGTACCCTTCTCGCCTTGTCTATCCACAGCGCGTTCGCGGGCGACGGGGTGGAACACAACACCCAAGCGTTCCTCGATGTTCTGAATGCCGGCACCGGCAAACCGATGGAACAACTCTCCCCTAAAGAAGCCCGCGCCGTGTTGGTCGGCGCGCAGGCCGGGGTGAAACTGACGCTGCCAAAAGCCGATGTCAGCGAGAAGACCATTCAAGTCGACGGCCAACCGCTCAGCCTGACCATCGTCCGGCCGGCCGGGGTCAAAGGTGAGTTGCCCGTGTTCATGTTCTTCCACGGCGGCGGCTGGGTGCTGGGGGATTTCCCGACCCATGAGCGCCTGGTTCGGGATTTGGTAGTGGGTTCGGGGGCGGCAGCGGTCTTCGTCAACTACACGCCTTCGCCGGAAGCGCATTACCCGGTGGCGATCAACCAGGCTTACGCCGCAACCCAATGGGTGGCCGAGCACGGTAAAGAGATCAACGTCGACGGCAAGCGTCTGGCCGTGGCCGGCAACAGCGTCGGCGGCAACATGGCGGCAGTGGTTGCGCTGATGGCCAAAGATAAAGGCACGCCGACGATCAGGTTCCAGGTGCTGCTGTGGCCGGTGACTGACGCCAGCTTCGAGACAGCGTCTTACAACCAGTTTGCCGAGGGGCACTTCCTCACCAAAAACATGATGAAGTGGTTCTGGGACAACTACACCACCGACGCCAAACAGCGTAACGAGATCTACGCCTCGCCGCTGCGAGCGACCACCGCGCAACTCAAGGGTCTGCCACCTGCACTGGTGCAAACGGCCGGCGCCGACGTGTTGCGCGATGAAGGCGAAGCCTACGCCCGCAAACTCGACGAAGCCGGGGTGCCGGTCACCGCCGTGCGCTACAACGGCATGATCCACGACTACGGTTTGCTTAACGTGGTTAGCCAGGTGCCAGCGGTGCGTTCGGCGATGCTTCAAGCGTCCGAAGAGCTCAAGCAACACCTGAAATAAAGCAAAAGATCTTGATCTTCGGCCACAAAAAAGCCCGACTCAATGGTCGGGCTTTTCATTCCTGAAGCAGTGCTTATTTAGCACGGCCTTTGTAGGAACCGCCTTCGCGGGTATCGATCTCGATCATGTCGCCGATTTCGATGAAGTCAGCAACCGACAGCTCGGTACCGTTCTTCAGTTTGGCAGGCTTCATCACCTTGCCGGAAGTGTCGCCGCGAGCAGAACCTTCGGTGTAGTCAACCTGACGCACGATAGTGGTCGGCAGTTCTACGGAAACCAGACGCTCTTCGAAGAAGATCGCTTCGCAAACATCGGTCATGCCTTCTTCAACGAAAGGCAGAACGGCTTCGATGTCTTCAGCGTTCAGCTCGTACATGGTGTAGTCGGTGGTGTCCATGAACGTGTAGGAGTCGCCGCTGATGAAGGACAGGGTCGCTTCTTTACGGTCGAGGATTACGTCGTCCAGTTTGTCGTCGGCGCTGTAAACGATCTCGGTCTTGTAACCGGTCAGCAGGTTTTTCAGCTTGGTCTTCATGATCGCGCTGTTACGACCCGACTTGGTGAATTCAGCTTTCTGAACCAGCCAAGGATCGTTTTCGAGACGGATAACCATCCCGGGTTTCAGTTCTTTACCAGTTTTCATTGCGAGTATCCGAATTTGGATGGGGTTTACAAAAATCTAGGCCGCGTATCATATCCAATTTAGGTAAAACTGTACCAGCGCTGCGGCAAGATCCGCCTGCAAAGCCTGTTCCAGACACCACGCTTCGGCGTGTTTTTGCAGTTCTGGCCAGTGTTTTCGGGTCAATTGCCAGTGCCCGGTCATATTGTCACCCGCATTCCACGCCCGCCAAAGACCGCTGATCGCCTCGCGGGCAGGCTCGGACAAGCCTTTGGTGTACAGCGCGAGGAAGGCGTCGAGCTTGTCCAGATGGATGTCTTCGTCCTGCTGATAGATGTGCCAGAGCAGCGGCCGGCCCGCCCATTGAGCGCGGACAAAGGAGTCTTCACCGCGCACGGCATTGAAATCGCAGCACCAGAGCAGGTGATCGTATTGATCCTGTCGGACGAACGGCAGCACTTGCACGGTCAATTCGCCGCGCACATGCACCGCGCCGGCCACCAGACCGTCCACACCGAGCCAACGTTCGACATCCCCAAGAATCCTGCCTTCCGGCACCAGCAGATGCGTGGGCGTCGAGTCGGCAGCCATTGCCTCGAGCCAGCTGGCCAGCCCGTTATTTTCGTAGGCAAACAGCGAGATCAACTGCGCACCTTGCGCACGATCAATCCCTAAGCCTTGCAGGAATTCTCGCTGAGCCTCGGGATTTTGCTGAAACTGCTTACGACGCTCAAGCAATCCGCTTTCACGCAGCAAGCCCCCGGTGCCCTTTTGAAACCCCGGGAAGAAGAAGAATTTTTGTACGTTCTTGTATTTCACCGACGGCAAGCCGTGACAGCCGACGACCCAGTCCTCGGCACTCAGATAGTCGAGATTCATCCACAGCGGCGGCTTTTCCCGCTCGGCCATGGCGTCCATGTAAGCACTCGGCAATTGGCAGGCGAACGCAGCGATCACCACATCAGCGGCTTCAGTGGGCTGCCAGTCGGACGTCCACTGCCGCACCTCAACGCCCTGCTGCCATTGCTGTGAGGCGTTGATATCAATTTGCGGACACAAGCGCTCGAAGGCCCGCAGATCATCGACCCACAAACGCACCGCCACCGAATGTTCGGCCACCAGTTGTCGGGCCAGACGCCAGGTCACGCCGATGTCACCAAAGTTGTCGACCACCGCGCAGAAAATATCCCAGCGCCAGCAGTTTTTTACTTGAGGCATTTCAGGCATTCCAGGCTCCCGTTGGCAAAGGCGCCGATTGTCCTCATAAATTACCCCGTGCAGAAGAGCCGACGGCGATTAATCTTCATGCGACAATCGCCACTTGCCCGCGACCACCCGCCAGGAGGCAGCCATGCCCTACCGTCCCAACCCGCGCCGCCCGCTGCCGATCCAGCTCAGCGCCTTGCAACTGACCGGCAGCATTGCCCTGGGTATGTGGCTGGGGTTTATCGCGATCGCGTTGACGTGCTGGCTCGCCTCTCGACTGTTGTTCAGCGAACAGCTGGCGCCCGTGGCCGAGGCAGTGCAGCAACTGGCCAAGCCACCGGTGGTGGTGCAACCGGCGCCGGCCATTGCGCCGCAGAGCCCGTTGTTCGAACAGTATGAAGAGAACCTGCGCAAGAACGAGCAGCAGCAAAGGCTTGATCAGGCGCGCAGCAGCAACCGCAATCTATCGAACCCCAAATGCCAGTTCTGGTTGCAACAGGACCAGACTGCACCGAGCGAAAAAAGCCGCGCCAACGTCCAGCAATTCTGCGATTGATCAAGAAGCTCTCTATGCACAAGCCGACCGTCCACCAACTGATTCTCGACAAGCTACGGATCGACCTCGACATCGCCGAGCGTGCCGCACAAACCGCTTATGAAACCGCGACCCACGAAGAAAACATCGCCGAGAACAAGTACGACACGTTAGGTCTGGAGGCGTCTTATCTGGCAGCCGGGCAGGCCAAACGGGTGGAAGAAATCCGGCAGTCACTGACGCTTTGCCAGAACCTGACGCTGCGACCTTACGACGATCAGCGCGGCATCGAAGTCGGCGCCCTGCTCGGCCTGGAAGATGAAAAGGGTCGTGAGCAATGGTTGTTTCTGGCCCCCGACGCGGCGGGTTTGAAGGTCGACCTGGTGGGGCAATGGATTACCGTCATCACCCCTCGCTCACCGCTGGGTAAAAGCCTGCTGGGCAAGTTCGAAGGGGACGAGGTGGAGATTCTGGTGGCGGGTGCTCGGCAACAGTTTTCTGTTACCGAGGTGGTCTGACGCCGGAGATTAATGAACCGGCAGTTCGACGCCGTCGAACAGCTCTTCCAGTTCCTGCTTGTTGTGGCACTGGATGGCCTTGGCCATGACTTCGCGGGTCAGGTGCGGGGCGAACTTCTCGATGAAGTCGCACATGAAACCACGCAGGAACGTGCCGCGACGGAAACCGATTTTAGTAATGCTGGATTCGAACAAGTCGCTGGCATCAAGCATGACCAAGTCGCTATCGAGTTTGGCATCGACCGCCATTTTCGCCACGATCCCCACGCCCAGGCCCAGACGAACGTACGTCTTGATCACGTCGGCGTCGGCGGCGGTGAACACCACTTTCGGCGTCAGGCCGCGATGGCTGAACGCTTCGTCGAGCTTCGAACGGCCGGTAAAACCGAACACGTACGTCACGATCGGGTATTCAGCCAGGGCTTCCAGGGTCAGCTTCGACAGTTTGGTCAGCGGGTGGCCCTGAGGCACGACCACGCAGCGGTTCCAGCGATAGCACGGCATCATCACCAGATCACCGAACAGCTCCAGCGCTTCGGTGGCGATGGCGAAATCCACGGTGCCGTCAGCGGCCATTTCAGCGATCTGCATCGGCGAACCCTGGTGCATGTGCAGGGCAACGTCCGGGTATTGCTTGATGAAATTGCTGATCACCGGTGGCAACGCATAACGCGCCTGGGTGTGCGTGGTGGCGATCGACAGGGTGCCTTTCTTCTCGTTGGAGAATTCCTGGGCAATCTGCTTGATGCTTTCAACCTTGCGCAGGATCTCGCCGGCGGTGGTGATAATGCGCTCGCCGGCCGGGGTGACGCGGGTCAGATGCTTGCCGCTGCGGGCGAAAACCTCAACCCCCAATTCGTCTTCCAGCAGACGGATCTGCTTACTGATGCCCGGTTGCGACGTGTAAAGGCTTTGGGCTGTAGCGGAAACGTTGAGGTCGTGGTGCGCCACTTCCCAGATGTAGCGCAGTTGTTGAAGCTTCATATGAATCCCTCAAAGCAGGTAGACGCCACGGGCATCAGCGACGGTATATAACTATATTAATGGTTTGAAGAATAAATCTAGAACTTTTTTGTCAAACTGCCACTATTCGTGTTCTGGTGTCCTGCCTCATGAATGCGAGGCCGGAACACTAACGATCCCCTTGGCGACGACGTTCCACCAGCGGCACCAGATAGACCGGCACCCGAGACAGTTGCAGCACCCGCGCTGCGGTCCGGCCCAAAGGCGTTTCGGCGCCAGCACCATGGCTATGACTACCTACGATCAACAAATCCACGGAGAGTTTCTGCGCCTGGTCGAGAATCACCTGTGACGGATCGCCCTGAAGCACCCGTACTGCTTTGATCCGCTCCAGGTCCTGCTCCCCTTCGTCCCCTAGCTCTTCACGAAAGCTGTCGAGCACCCGCTGCTCGATATTGGCAATCACCGTATTCAGGCCCTGACTGTGAAACTCGTTCAACGACTGCTCATCGAGGTAACTCTGAAGCACCGACTCGGCAAACAGCCCCATCGGTTCAACGGCGTGCACCACGTAGAGATCGGCATTGAATGTGCGCGCCAGCGCCAAGGCATGCTGCATCACCAAAGGTGCATACAGGCCGAGGTCAGTGGCATACAGCATCGAATGAATCATATGACCTCCTCGAGTGCCGACATGGCGGAGATTGATTCAGCTTAGCAGTGCCTTGGCGAGTACGACGTTTCGCGTAACGCGTTGAACCGTGGGCTTAAACCTTTTGCTCGTTGCTTATGCCATGGGGCACGTGACCGGTGGCGACCACCTCGCGAGCCAACTCGCAATGACCGGCCTGATCGTCGAAAAACACGTCGGCGGCAAAGGCTTCAAGAAACGCCGACTTGGTCAGGCCGCCGAGAAACAACGACTCGTCCAGTCGAATGTCCCATTCGCGCAAGGTACGGATCACTCGTTCATGGGCTGGCGCCGATCGCGCGGTTACCAGCGCGGTGCGGATCGGACAGGCGTCTTCCGGGAACTCGCGCTGCAACAGATTGAGGGCGGCGAGGAAGCCTTTGAAAGGCCCACCGCGCAGGGGTTCGCGGGCAGCTTCACGCTCGCTGGCCTGAAACGCTTCCAGACCGCCGGACTGATAGACGCGCTCCGATTCGTCGGAAAACAGCACCGCGTCACCATCGAAGGCAATGCGCAACTCATCACTGGCCGCACGGCTGGCACCACCCGACAGAATGGTCGCGGCGGCGAACCCGGCATCCAGTGCGCTGCGCACATCTTCGGCATGCGTCGAGAGAAAAAGGTCGCAGCCAAACGCCTTCAGGTACGGGTAAGGACTGCGCCCACCGACAAACGCCGCGCGGGAAATCGCCAGGCCATAGTGGTGGATCGAATTGAAAACACGCAGGCCGGTGTCGGCACTGTTGCGCGACACCAGGATCACCTCGACCCGGGCGCGGCCAAGGCTGGTGTTCAGGTTGAGGAGTTTTTGTACCAACGGAAATGCATCGCCGGGCTCGAGGATTTCGTCTTCGTGTTCGATCTGATATTGCCGATAGGCTTCGACGCCGCTCGACAGATAGACCTTGTGGCTTTCGCTCAGGTCGAACAGCGCACGCGAAGAAATCGCCAGCACCAGTTTGTCGTCGATAGTCTTTGCCATGCCCTTCCCCTCAGGTTGATCGACTCAGGTATTACGTCGATCGATAAAACTCAAACTGCGATACAAGGCTTCGATTCGCGGCAACTCGCACCCTGCGGCCTTGGCTGCCGCCAGTGGCCGGGCGTAAATCGCCTCCAGCTCAAGCGGTCGTTTGTGCAGAAAATCGTGGTACATGCTCGGCCAATAGTCCGGCATTTTCTCGGTCACCATGAACAGATGATCGGCATAACCGGCCGGTACGTCGTGACCGCAGGCAATTGCTCCCTGAACCACTTCAGCCATCAGCGCCTTGATCAGCTCCCGACTGTCGGCATCGGCCATCAATGGCGTGGTGCTGGCCCCGAGCAGAACCGACAGACCGTTGTAAGGGATATTCCAGACCAGTTTTTGCCAGCGCGCCTGATGCAGGTTCGCCATGGCCTGGGAGTCGATGCCGGCGGCGCGGAACAACCCGGCGCCCTCCTCGACAATCACCATGCGCGCCTGCTGATCGGCTGCAGGGCCACTGTGATAGCCAACATTCACCGCGCCGAGCGCCTGATGGGTGATGACGCCAGGTCCATCGCGATGAACGCAGATATAGCAGAGCCCACCGAGCACGTGCAGCGAATCGGGGAGCAACGCTCGCAGACTGTCTTCAACGTCCAGGCCGTTTTGCATCAGCAGCACTTTCGCATCGGGGGCGGCGGCTTGAATGATCGTCGGTGCCAGTTGTGCGTTACTGGTGGTTTTCGCGCCCACCAGCAACCAGTCACAGGGCGGCATGTCTTCGGCATTCGAATAGGCCTGAACCGGATTCAATGTCAGCGCTCCGTGCACCGCACTGTCGAGCTGCAACCCGCGCTCGGCCACCGCTGAAAACTCACTGCGCAACAGAAAATGCACGTCGAAACCGGCACGCGCCAGCATCAACCCGTAGAAACCGCCGATCGCGCCGGTTCCGATAATACCGATTGTCGGTTTGGTTACTGCCCCCATCATGGCAACTCCTCTGCAATTCGACTCAGCGCCTGAGCCACGGCTGCATTGAGCTCGGTGCGGGTCAGGCGCGATTTTAGTGCCCCGAAGAATTCACCGTCGCGCACCACAAACAGCGCCGGCAAATAAAAAACCTGATAACGCTCGACCACCCCGCCATTGTTCCCGGCATCGATCCAGCACAGCCGATCGACATCCAGATCGAGTCGTGGCAATTGCTCACGGGCAAAACGGCAACTGGCGCAGCCGACGCTGGTAAAAATGACCAGCGACACACCGCTCATCGCCAGCAGCCGTTGGTCGGCGTCGAAATCAGTCAGTTCCAATTCGACCACTATACTGGGTGGAACAATGTCAGATGGCCGACACATGGAGTCCGTGTTCATGGGACGTTTTATTCCTCACCCTGACGATGTGCCCGTCGAATTAACGTTGCTCAAACCCGAGTGTATTTCACGGCAACAGCTGCACACTATCAGCCTCGGGGGCATGGCTTGCAATTATCACCGGGCGTGGCGCCACGGTACGGCGCTGGAAGTGCGAATGCCGACCTTGAACCCCGACATGCGTTTTCTGGGCTATGTAGCCTGGTGCCTGCGACGCAAACGCGGCTATCTGGTAGGCATCGCCTTTGTTGACGAACAGATGATGTTCAGTGCCCGGATGGGCGAGCAGGTGTGCCAGATCGAACATTACTGCCGCCAGCATGACGCGCATGACGATCTGCAGGAAACTCAGGCCCTGGCCCTCGAATGGGTCCAGGAACATGCCGACGAGTTCTCTCACGAGACGGTTCGCAGGGCATTTACGCGGGTTGTGCTGGATTAGCAGGAGCATCCTCAATGGCTTTCCCCGCGCAAACTAATTGAGAATGCCCCTTAAACCGGTGTCTGCCCATTGTCGAGCCACGGTGTAACGCGCTAAGGTTCTGCTCCCCGACGCGCTTAATTTGCTGTGCTCCGCCGCGCGGGTTCGCTGGCGGCCGGCACCCGTGACCTGACGAGTAAACGATGGCTGATTTACCGATCAACGACCTAAACGTCGCTTCCAACGAGACGCTGATCACTCCCGATCAGCTCAAGCGTGATATTCCTCTGAGCGACGCTGCCCTGCGCACCGTCACCAAGGGCCGCGAAGTCATTCGCAACATTCTTGATGGCACCGACCACCGCCTGTTTGTTGTCATCGGGCCTTGCTCGATCCACGACATCAAGGCTGCCCACGAATACGCCGAGCGCCTGAAGGCGCTTGCGGCCGAAGTGTCCGATACCCTGTATCTGGTCATGCGCGTGTATTTCGAGAAGCCACGCACCACCGTCGGCTGGAAAGGTTTGATCAACGATCCGTATCTGGACGACTCCTTCAAGATTCAGGACGGTCTGCACATCGGTCGTCAATTGTTGCTGGACCTGGCCGAGATGGGCCTGCCGACCGCAACTGAAGCCCTCGACCCGATCTCCCCGCAATACTTGCAGGACCTGATCAGCTGGTCGGCCATCGGTGCGCGCACCACCGAATCCCAGACTCACCGTGAAATGGCTTCCGGCCTGTCCTCGGCAGTCGGTTTCAAGAACGGCACCGACGGCGGCTTGACAGTCGCTATCAACGCCCTGCAATCGGTTTCCAGCCCTCACCGCTTCCTGGGTATCAACCAGGAAGGTGGCGTGTCGATCGTCACCACCAAGGGCAATGCCTACGGTCACGTGGTACTGCGCGGTGGCAACGGCAAGCCGAACTACGATTCGGTCAGCGTCGCGCTCTGCGAGCAAGCGCTGAACAAAGCCAAGATCAAGCCGAACATCATGGTCGATTGCAGCCACGCCAACTCCAACAAGGACCCGGCCCTGCAACCGCTGGTGATGGAGAACGTCGCCAACCAGATCCTCGAAGGCAACCAGTCGATCATCGGCCTGATGGTCGAAAGTCACCTGAACTGGGGCTGCCAGGCGATCCCGAAAGACCTCGCCGACCTGCAATACGGCGTGTCGATCACCGATGCCTGCATCGACTGGAGCGCCACCGAAAACACCTTGCGCAGCATGCATGCCAAGCTCAAGGACGTGCTGCCGAAACGCGATCGCAGCTGATCACTTTTCGCCGCACAAAAAAAAAACGCCGGGTTAACCCGGCGTTTTTTTATGCGTTCGATTCTTTGAAAGGTTACTGGCTCAGCTTGGCTGCATGCCGCTGGTGGCGCTCCATGTAGCGTTCCACGTAGGAACACGATGGAATGACGGTGTAACCCATTTCGTCAGCGTACTCCAACGCCTTCTCGGTCAAGGCTGCCGCAATACCGCGGCCACGCAGCGCGTTGGGCACAAAGGTGCGATAGATATCCAGGGTCTGTTTCCCCAGATCCATATAGGTCAGGTAGGCACGATGACCGTCCACATTGGTCTCGAACTGATGACCAGCCTGGTCATGGTGGATGGACAACGCCTCGCTCATCACTACTCCTCGCGGGTCTGGAATTCTGACCCCTACCTTACCGATGTTTTCCCGGCGAAGGAACATCTACGCCACCCCGTGCCTGAATGGACACCGAGAAGAACTGCACCCATCTCGCGCAACCGAGCACGTATCAAATAGTAGGCACCATTGGTAGAAATGCTCAAGGTACGCTCGTCATCACGCTGGGGCGAGGGGTACTGCTCCGGGTTACGCAGAGACGGCTCGACCAAGATCTCTGAAGGTCGACAGCCTGAACATTGCCGGATGTTGAGACTTAAGACGAGCGCCCTTTGTTAAAGTCACCTGAACATGGAGAAAGATATGAGAGGCGCCACGCAAAATCCGAACAAAAGTGTGGACGAATCCATCTAGACAGACTTTAGCCTAGACTCGGAAAAGAGCTGTGAGCGCGCAGAACTTTTCTCGGCGGCTCGCTCAGCTCGGGCCTCCCAGCTGGATATTTTTTAAACAATGCAGTTAAAAGTTGCTCGAAAAAGAATCAACGCCTACAATTTTTTTGGCTTCTTGCTTTACGTCAGTTTACTTACGACAAGTAATGGGTAGTATGTACGCCGGCTATTTCCTCACTCTGAGGAGACAGCTAACTTAATAGAAAGTCCTTGAAGGGGAACACGATGAACAACGTTCTGAAATTCTCTGCTCTGGCTCTGGCCGCAGTTCTGGCTACCGGTTGCAGCAGCGTATCGAAAGAAACCGAAGCACGTCTGACCGCTACTGAAGACGCAGCAGCTCGCTCCCAGGCTCGTGCAGACGAAGCTTACCGTAAAGCTGATGAAGCTCTGGCTGCTGCTCAAAAAGCACAACAGACTGCTGACGAAGCTAACGAGCGTGCTCTGCGCATGCTGGACAAAGCTAGCCGCAAGTAATAATCCTTCGGGATTGTTATCAAGCCGACCCATTTTTTGGGTCGGCTTTTTTATTGCCTGCCATTTCGCACCGGCGATAAAAAACCCGCCGCTGCGTTCAGCATCGGCGGGTTCCTTTCAAGCATTACTGCAACGGGTCGATCGGCGCACTCGTCACCATCGGCGCCGAGGCGTTCGGCACTCCGATTTCCACCGGCAGGCCATCTTCGGCGGCAACCACGTCGCGGACCACATCCCAGTTCATGCGCAGGTTGTTGGTGATGTCCTCACGCTTGAGCATCGCGTTGATCACCGCAGTGTGTTTGTCGACCACAGAAGGGTTGCCCTTGTCGTCCAGCGGCGTGTGCGCTTCCAGATACACCTTGCCGCCACTGATACCGAACTTGTACGGATCGCTAATAATGCGCACCGACGTGCCTACCGGCACCATGCTCGCCATTTCCAGCACGTTGTTGTTGAACATGCGGAAGCAACCGTGGCTGGTGCGCATGCCGATGCCGAACTTCTTGTTCGAACCGTGGATCAGGTAGCCCGGCGTGCCCAGCGTGAACTTGAACGGCCCCAGCGGGTTGTCCGGGCCGGCCGGCACCACGTTCGGCAGCGGATCGCCATCGGCGGCGTGCTCGGCCTTGATCGACGCTGGAGGAGTCCAGGTCGGATTCGGCGTCTTGGCGGTGATGGTGGTATGGGCAATCGGCGAGCCCCAGCCTTCACGACCGATACCCAGCGGGAAGGTGTACACCACGTTCCGGCCTTTCGGGAAGTAATAGAGGCGGTACTCGGCCAGGTTGATGACGATGCCTTCACGCGGGCCTGGTGGCAGGATGAAACGCGTCGGCAGCACCACTTCGGTACCAGCGCCCGGCAACCATGGATCGACGCCAGGGTTGGCCGCGACCATTTCCGAATAGCCCAGATCGTAGGTGGTGCCAAGGTCGGCGAAGGTATCTTCGTACTTGGCCTTGATCACCTGGATCTGACCGACGATGTCTTCACCGGGCGGTGGCAGGGGCAGCTCCAATGCTGCTACGGGACCCGCCACACAGAGGGCGGCGAGAGACAGGTAGCGGGTGACGGCAGGAAAGCGCGGCAACATCCGGAAAATCCTTCGCATGATCGACAAGGGTATAAAAACGGGATTGTACACCGGCGTCTGCAAAATCGGGGAGTTGACCGATAGCAAGCAATCTATCGGCTTCTAAAGCTCGAAACGCAGTTCCGGCCAGATCGGCGATGTGCCGCGTTTTTGCGATTCCAGAATGGCCCGGCACAGCGAGCACAGGCGCTGATCCTGGAACACACGACGATCGACGCTCGACCAGCGTGGTTGTGCTGGCAACAGGCTGCCGCACAAAGTACGGTCCGCCGAGCCGCCCAACTCCAGTTGACGGGTCACCAGATGTACCCGCACTTCCTGGCAGGCGAACAGATCCAGCTGTTCGTCAGGCTCGATCAGTTGATAGGCAAAAAGTGACCAGGCAGGACGCGGCATCGGGGGCTCCAAATCGGGGGCGCCACCTTAGCCGAAACACCGCCGCTAGAAAAGCGTCAAAGCAGCGGTTTCAGTGTAGGCCAGACATTTTCCAGCAACTTGCCCTGAGCCCCGACAGCCGGGTGCAAGCCGTCGGACTGCATCAAGTCTGGATGACCACCCACGCCGTCGAGAAAAAACGGCACCAGCGGGATCTTTTTCTCCTCGGCCAGCGTGCTGTAGACCTTCGCGAAGGCCTCGGTATAACGAACACCGTAGTTAGGTGGCAATTGCATGCCGAGCAGCAGCACCTTGGCGCCACTGGCGCGGGAGCTGTCGATCATTGCTGCAAGGTTTTGTTGCAATTGCGTTGGCAGCAATCCGCGCAGGCCATCGTTGCCGCCCAACTCAAGGATTACCAGCTCCGGTTTATGCTCTGCAAGCAGCGCGGGCAGGCGCGCCTGGCCTCCGGCGCTGGTGTCGCCGCTGATGGACGCATTGACCACCTTATCGTCGAAACCTTCGCGCTTGAGTCGTTGCTCAAGCAGCGACACCCACCCCAAGCGGGTATCCAGTCCGAAACCGGCGCTGATACTATCGCCAACGATCAGGACTGTTCCCGCCGCTGCGTTCTGGGCCATGCACATCAAGGCCAGGCCAGCACTCAAAAACCACACACGCATCGGATTCTCCATGGGCGCAAGCATTCTCACCGCGAAGAACCTCAGCAAAGTGGTTCCCAGCGCGGAAGGTGAACTGACCATCCTGCACGAACTGAGCCTGAAACTGAACAAGGGCGACAGTCTGGCCATCGTCGGTGCCTCCGGTTCCGGCAAATCCACCCTTCTGGGCCTGCTCGCCGGTCTTGATCTGCCAAGCAGCGGTGAAGTCACGCTCGCGGGTCAAGCCCTGAGCAACCTCGATGAAGACCAACGGGCGCGCATCCGCGCCGAGCATGTGGGTTTTGTCTTTCAATCATTCCAGCTGCTGGACAGCCTCAACGCCCTGGAAAACGTCATGCTGCCGTTGGAACTCGATGGCCGCAAAGACGCCCGTGAGCGCGCCACCGAACTGTTGCAACGCGTCGGGCTGGGCCAACGGCTGACCCATTCGCCCCGCCAGCTCTCCGGCGGAGAACAGCAGCGCGTGGCGATTGCCCGAGCTTTTGCCGCCGAGCCCGATGTGCTGTTCGCCGACGAACCCACCGGCAACCTCGACAGCCACACCGGCGAGCGCATCAGCGATCTGCTGTTTGAACTCAATCAGGAACGCGGCACGACCCTGGTGCTGGTGACCCACGATGAACGCCTGGCACATCGCTGCCGACGCCTGATCCGCCTCGACGCCGGCCTGCTCGTCCCGCCTCTGGAGGTTTAATGGCACGCCTGCCGCTGTTGCGCCTGTTCAGCCTTGCCATCCGCCAACTGCTGCGCGACGCCCGCGCCGGTGAGTTGCGCGTGCTGTTTTTTGCCTTGCTGGTGGCCGTGGCGGCGAGTACCGCCATCGGCTACTTCGGCGCCCGCCTGAACGGCGCCATGATGCTGCGCGCCACCGAGTTTCTCGGTGCCGACTTGCTGCTTGAAGGCAGCTCTCCGGCACGGCCCGAACAGATTAAAAGCGGCACGGAGCTGGGCCTCGAACACGCTCAAGTGGTGGAGTTTTCCAGCGTCATCGCCACTGACAATGGCATTCAGTTGTCCAGCATCAAGGCTGCCGATGACGTCTACCCACTGCGCGGCGAACTGAAAAGCGCCCCGGCGCCCTTCGCCCCGGAAGAACCCGGTGGCGGACCGAAACCCGGTGAAGCCTGGGTCGAAGCGCGACTGTTGACGGCGCTGGACCTGAAGATCGGCGACAGCATCGACGTCGGCATGCGAACCCTCAAACTGGCGCGAGTGCTGACCTACGAACCGGATCGCGCCGGCAATTTCTACAGCCTGACACCGAGGGTGCTGATCAACCTCAGCGATCTCGCCGCGACCGGCGTGGTGCAACCCGGCAGCCGGGTCAGTTACCGCGAACTCTGGCGCGGTAAAGCCGAGGCGCTGGAAGCCTATCGTCAATTGATCAAACCCGGCCTGGCCGCCAACCAGCGTTTGCAGGATGCCCGTGATGGCAACCAACAGATCGGCGGCGCCTTGGGCAAGGCCGAGCGTTATTTGAACATGGCCAGCCTGGTGGCAGTTCTGCTGTCGGGTGTGGCGGTGGCGCTGTCGGCTACGCGCTTCGCCACCCGCCGATTCGATGCCAGTGCATTGCTGCGTTGCCTGGGGCTGTCCCGACGGGAAACCATGGTGCTGTTCAGTTTGCAGCTGATGGTGCTCGGGCTGCTCGCCAGCATCAGCGGTGCCCTCATCGGCTGGTTCGCGCAGCTGGGTCTGTTTGCGCTGCTGCATGATTTATTACCCACCGACGTTCCACCGGGCGGTCTGTTTCCTGCCATTGCCGGGATTGGCACCGGACTGGTGGCGCTGGCCGGTTTTGCCTTGCCGCCCCTGGCGGCACTGGGCAGGGTTCCGCCATTGCGGGTATTGCGTCGAGACATGCTGCCGATTCCTTCCAGCACCTGGATGGTTTACGGCGCGGCATTGGGCGCCCTCGGGCTGATCATGTGGCGCCTGAGCCTGGACCTGCTGCTGACGTTCGCCCTGCTCGGCGGTGGCGTGATCGCAGCGCTGATCCTTGGCGGCTTGCTGTTGCTGCTTCTGAAGAGTCTGCGTCGAATGCTGGCGCGCGCCTCTTTGCCGTGGCGCCTCGGGCTGGGCCAATTGCTGCGTCATCCACTGGCGGCGGCTGGGCAATCCCTGGCCTTCGGCTTGATTCTGCTGTCCATGGCGCTGATCGCATTGTTGCGCGGCGAGTTGCTGGACACCTGGCAGAACCAGCTACCGAAAAACGCGCCCAACTATTTCGCGCTGAACATTTTGCCGGCGGACAAACAGGCGTTCACCGACCGCCTGATCGAATTGTCGGCGCAATCGGCGCCGCTATACCCGGTGGTACCTGGACGGCTGATCAGCATCAACGGCGAGCCGGTACAGGAAATCGTCAGCAAGGATTCGGCCGGTGACCGAGCGATCCAGCGCGACCTGAGCCTGACCTGGGCGGCGGATTTGCCGGCGGGCAACAAACTCACTGCGGGTAACTGGTGGGCCGAACAGACGCCGGACGATATCCCCGGCGTATCGGTGGAAGGCAAAGTCGCCGAAAGCCTGAAACTCAAGCTCGGCGATCACATGGTGTTTACCGTGGGCGGCGTCAATCGCGAAGCGAAAGTCACCAGCCTGCGGGACATCAACTGGGACAACTTCCAGCCTAACTTCTTCATGATCTTCCAGCCCGGCACACTGAAGGATCTGCCAGCGACCTACCTGACCAGTTTTTATCTGGCGGCCGGTCATGATCAGCAGATCGTGGATCTGTCCCGGGCGTTTCCGGCGGTGACCATCTTGCAAGTCGAAGCCTTGCTCGAACAGCTGCGCAGCATCCTCGCCCAAGTCACCCTGGCGGTGGAATACGTGCTGTTGTTCGTGTTGGCGGCGGGGATGGCAGTGTTGTTTTCAGGGCTGCAAGCGACGCTCGATGAACGCATTCGACAAGGCGCCTTGTTGCGAGCGCTAGGGGCCGAGCGGCAACTGTTGGTCAAGGCCCGGCGGATCGAGTTCGGTTTGCTGGGGGCGGTCAGCGGATTGTTGGCGGCGCTGGGTTCGGAACTGGTAAGTATGGTGCTCTACCGCTACGCCTTCGACCTGCCGTGGCACCCGCATCCGTGGTTGTTGGTGCTGCCACTGATCGGTGCGGTGCTGATCGGGGGAGCCGGTGTGTTTGGTACGCGCCGTGCGCTGAACGCCAGCCCCCTGACAGTCTTGCGCGAGGGTTGATAGACTCAAGCTCTCTCTATCACAAGAAGTTGCCATGAGCCGTTATCGCCCTCCCCGCCCCGCTGGCACCGCGCTGATCACCCCCGAAGGTGAAGCGCGGATGCGGGCCGAGTTTCATGAGCTCTGGCATGTTCGGCGGCCGCAGGTGACACAGTCAGTCAGCGAGGCCGCCGCACAGGGCGATCGTTCGGAAAACGCCGAATACACCTACGGCAAAAAGATGCTGCGCGAGATCGACAGTCGCGTACGTTTTCTCACCAAGCGGCTGGAAGCGCTCAAAGTCGTCAGCGAAAAACCGAGCGATCCGAACAAGGTTTATTTTGGCGCTTGGGTCACGATTGAAGACGAGGACGGCAAAGAGTCGCGCTATCGCATCGTCGGGCCAGATGAACTTGACTTGAAACAGGGCCTGATCAGCATCGATTCGCCGCTGGCCCGTGCCCTGATCGGCAAGGCGCTGGACGCCGAAGTTCGGGTCCAGACACCGACCGGTGAGCAGTGCGTGTACATCGTGGCGATCGACTATCTTTGAGCCGCTGCGCTCTAAACCTCAACGACGGGTAATCAGCCCCTGTCGGGCAACGCGAATCAATTGCTTGATCACTTCGGGGGCGTCCTGGAGGCTGGGCGATTGAATCACCGCCAGATCGAAACTGTCGCTGGCAAATCGAGCCAGCGATTCACCCTCTTCGACAAACTGGATCAGGAAGGCCGCAGGCCCACCGGTGCGACGTGGCCAGCCATCGAGATAACGCAAAAGTGTCGGCTGATGTTTGCCGCCAAGCAGGATTTTTGGATTGCGCTGGGTGAGGTGTGCCGTGATCGGCGCGGGGCGTATAACTGGGCTTAGTGCATTCATTGTGTCGTGTCTCTGCCTCAAAAGTCTGCATGGCAGGTGAGAGGCAACACCGAACCAGCGCTTTAGCGGTATTTCGAAGCCTGTTTCAAGCTTCTATCGGCAACTGAATGAGTCACCTGGCGCCCCGCAAGTAGCTGTTTAAATCGGCGCATGAGCAGCATCCTAGAGAAGCTGACCGGACAGTGTCAAGAATGACGAGCAACAAAAAGGCCCGCAATGCGGGCCTTTTCATTGAGCCAGAGCGGTCAGCCGGCGATAGCGCGGTCAGCCGAGAGCTTGCCGGCGCCTTCGATCAGCACCGCGATAGTGCCACCGAGCAGGGCCAGGGCGAATTCATAGCCGTTGTTGACCATGAACAGACCGTGAGGGAGATGCACCGAGAAGATCGCCACCAGTGAGAGGATGGTCAGGCCGAGGGCTGCCGGGCGAACCAGCAAGCCAATGATCAATGCCAGGCCGGCGAAGAACTCGGTACCGCCCGCCAGCGTCGCCATCAGATAGCCCGGCGCCAGGCCGATGCTTTCCATGTACTGCGCCGTGCCCGCCAGGCCGTAACCACCGAACGCCCCAAAGAGTTTCTGCGAGCCGTGGGCAGCGAAGATGATGCCGACGAAAATCCGCAAGACAGTCAGGCCGTAGCCAGCGCGGGTAAACAGTACCTTGTTGATCAGTGTGCTCATGCTGTGTCATCCGTTGTCAGTGTGTGTTGGTTGGCCGCTATATTAATCAGTAAATCTCATGTTAAAAGCGCAATTAATGCGCCATAACAATCAGTTTATTCGATTATTTGCGTGAGGCAACTTTCTGCCCCTGGGGCTCCAACGACTCCCGCTCCCGATCGAACGCCAGGTAATACTTGTTCACGCTATTAACATAGCTGACGGCGCCCATTCCCACCTGCTCCATGGCGATGCGTTCGACCTGGAAGAACCACTGATTGGGATTCAAACCGCGCCGACGAGCCTCGGCACGCATGCCCTGAACCCGCTCCGGCCCCATGTTGTAGGCCGCCAGCACGAACGCCATGCGCTCGCGCTCGTTGAGTTTGGGGCTGGCAAAAAACTTGCGACGAATCATCGCCAGGTACTTGGCCCCGGCCTGCACATTGGCGTCGAGATTCTGAATGTTGTCGACCCCCACCCGCTGGGCGGCGGACGGGGTGATCTGCATCAGGCCGGTAGGGCCGCTGCCACTGCGGGCATTGGGTTGCAGGGCCGATTCCTTGAACGCCAGCGCCGCCAGATTCAACCAGTCCATGCCTTGGGCTTCAGCGTGTTTTTGCAGCACCGGTCGAAGTTTTTCGAGGCGCTGCCGATCAGCCTTGGCCAATGGATAGTGCACTTGATACAAACGTCGATAGATCCGCAGGAACGCGGCATCCTGATCCGATGGTTTTTTGTAACCGCTCAGAAAGCGATCAATGCTCGCGCGCAACATTGAGGCGTCGCGGCGCACGAACCAGAACTCTTCGCCTGGTTCACTGATGAGCACCTGCCGATCGAAACGCAATTTGGGCAGGATCTTGCCCCAGCGCTCGGCAATGGGTTGCTCGACGATCGTCAGGTGAAAGATTCCGCCCTGGACCATCTCCAGCACATCCTCGACCGCCAGACTGGGATCGACCCACTCGATGGTCACCGGTGGCAGTTTGAGCAAGGCGAGCTTTTGATTGATCTGGCTGACCGCGTCCCCGGCGGCACTGCCGGTGGGCAACGCCAGGGTTTTGCCGGAGAGTTGTTCGAGACGGGTATAACGTCGCTCGCCTTTGATCCCGACCAATATCAACGGGATGTTGCTGGCAATCGGTTCACTGGTGCTGACCGCGTGGCCCGGTTGCAGGTCCAGCAGTTCCCCCGGTGCGACCAGATCACCCTCGCCGCGCTGCAAAGCACCGATCAGTTGATCCTTGCCCTTGGGAATGATCTTTAGGGTAATTTCCTGACCGTCACGGGCGTGACCGTTGAGGTACTGCTCGAAGGCACGCAAACGGTGGTACTCAACACCGATGGCCTGCCCCTGGACTTCGCCGGAGCTGTTGCGGCTCTGGTTGACCAGCACCCGCAACTCACGACTGCTGCGGATTTCCGCCAAGTCTCGCACTTTGGTCGAAGGCACGGCTTGCAACGGCCCGGCCAGACGCGCAACCGCCGGCATCGGCAGCAGCAACGAACAACACAGCAGTAGCAAAACCGAGGGACGTATCATCCACTCTCCAGAAAGAATACTGGGCCGACTTCAAGAATTTTCATGAAATCGAACGACAGAAACAGAGCGCCGTGAGCGCTGGCAAAGTGCGAAAGACTGGCACAGTGATAGCACCCTGGCCACCCTGACCTGTCTCGCGGCACCAAGAGACAGCTATAACTCGTTGTAGTTCTTGGCTTTTCTTATAAATCTACAGCTCTGATATGCTTTCCGGCCTTTGGTCCGAGGTAGCACCATGCAACTCATCGATATCGGCGTCAACCTGACCAACCCCAGTTTTGCCGACAAGCACCAGGCTGTACTCGACCGCGCCTACGCTGCCGGGGTCTGCCAATTGGTGCTCACCGGCACCAGTGTCGAGGGCAGTGAGCAGGCGCTGGAACTGTGCCGGCAACTGGACGAAACGGCTCAACGGCTGTTCGCCACGGCCGGCATTCACCCCCACTGCGCCAGCGACTGGAACGCCGACAGCGCCCAACGTCTGCGCAGTTTGCTCAAGGAGCCAAACGTTGTGGCGGTGGGTGAATGCGGGCTGGATTTCAATCGTGATTTCTCGCCGCGCCCGCAGCAGGAAAAAGTCCTGGAAAAGCACTTGGAGTTGGCGGTCGAGCTGCAATTGCCGGTGTTCCTCCACGAGCGCGATGCCAGCCAGCGCTTGCTGGAAATCCTTCGCGATTACCGTGATCAGTTGCCGGCCGCCGTGGTGCATTGCTTCACGGGCGAAAAGAAGGCGCTGTTCAGTTACCTCGATCTGGATTTGCACATCGGTATCACCGGCTGGATCTGCGACGAGCGCCGGGGCACGCACCTGCATCCACTGGTGAAAGAGATCAAGCGGGGACGGTTAATGCTGGAGAGCGATGCGCCGTATCTGTTGCCGCGCAGTCTGCGACCCAAGCCGAAGAATGGTCGCAACGAACCGGCGTATCTGACCGAAGTGTTGCGGGAAGTGGCGCTGCATCGCGGGGAGAGCGAGGAAGATCTGGCGGCTCACAGCACGGCGTGTGCGCGAGCATTCTACGGGTTGCCAATGGTCGACTGACGAACCGAACCTGTGGGAGCGGGCTTGCTCGCGAAAGCGGTTGAACAGTCAAAATTG
>NZ_JAHBDP010000130.1:0-21073 GCF_019956495.1 Pseudomonas sp. BF-B-26
CTGGCGTGCTGCTGTCTTGGCCGCTCAGGCGGAACAGGCCGTTCTGCCCGGTGGGTAGAGCGAAGCCGGGCAAGGTCAGTGGATTGACTTGCTGTTGGGCCAGGTTGGGCGGCAGTTGCTGATTAACGGTAATGCGCGTGGAGAACTGGCTGCCCGAAGCTCCGGTGCCCGTACGGGGACCACTGCCCACGTAGCTGTAGCCAGGGCGTACGACGCTGTTGTCGATGTTGTTCTGGGCGTTGATGTTGACTGCACCCGCAGCCTGGATAATGGCGGCATAGCTCTGATCGCCGGTGGCCAACTGGGTGACCTGGCGGAACTCGGGCATCTCGACTTCGGTGGTGCCGATGAAGTCGGCCATTGCCGCTTCCAGGCCGGTGAGGTGGTTGGCGTCATAACCGCTGCTGGCAAACCAGTACTGATTGGTGAAGGCGCTGGCGGCATCAAGCCAGCTGCCGGCGCCGTTGTCCCGTTTGCTGCGGTACACCCGCACCGTTTCGGTATCGTTGGTCTCTACGCCGGTGTTGGTCAGGTTGTTCAGCGTAGCGGTGAGGTTGCCGCTGGTGGCGATGGTGCTGCTCTGGTTGAACAGGTCGCCGCCGTTGATGTTCAGATTACCGCCAGCGGTGATGCTGGACGCCGCACTGGCGGCGGTCACTTCCAGTTTTTCACGCTGGGTGATATCCCAGGTATGAGTTTCCTTGCCGCCGCCGCAGTCATTGTGGTAACCCGGCCGGTAGCACGCACCCTCATCAATCCTGGCGGTGTAGATACCGCCATTACTGATGGTCAACAGCGCCCGGATGTTCTGTATCGTGCTCGCCGCCAGGCTCATGCTGCCGTCGCTTTGAATCGACGCCGAACTGTTGACGATGCTGTCGGCCTGGGCGCCTTGCCCATTACGGTCAATCGTGAGATTGCCCAGGCTGTAGATGTTGGCGTAGCTGTTGTTCAGCGCATTGACCCGCAGGCTCATGTTGCCGCCGCTGAAGATCAGCCCGCGGTCATTGACCAGCGAGCCGGTGGTCACGGTCAGCGCTTGACCGCTGCCCAGCGCGCCCTGGTTGTAGATACCCCCCGCGTTGACGGTCAGGTTAGTCGCCGAGGTCAGGCGACCGACATTGCTCAATTGGCCCCCCACCGTCACCGAGGTGTCACCGCCGCCGGCGATGGTCGAAGCGGCGTTGAGGTTCACTTGCGCGGCACTCAGTCCGAGCGTTCCGAGGCTGCTGAGCCGGCCATTGCCCCAGTATGTACCGCCGAGGTTGAGGCTTAGCGTGCCGTCACTGGCGATCAGTCCATCGTTGTACCAATTGCCGCCGGTACCGACGAGGCTGGTGGAAGCGAGCAGTTGGCCGCTGGCGGTCTGGCTGAAGTTATTGACGTTGACGTTCAGGCGTCCGGCCTGGATGACGTTGCTGTTGCTCCAGCTGTCGGCGTTGAGGGTCAAGCCGCCGCGGGTGACGATCGAGCCACCAGCGCCGGTGACGTTGGCAGTGGAAATGTCGAAGGTGCCGTTGCCCACGTGCAGCAGACTGCCGCCACCGTTGAGGAAGCTGCCAACCGCCATGCTCAGGTCGCTGTTGGCGCTTTCCAGGGTGCCGTTGCGGTTGTCGAACAGGCCGCCGATCTGAAAGTTGGTTTTGCCACTGGTGCCAAGTGCACGCAGTTGACCGGTCTGGTTATCGAGGCTGGCCGCCTTGATCGATAAGGTGCTGTCGCTCTCGATGATGCCCAGACGGTTGTTCAACGCGCCGCTGAGGTTGAGGTCGATCTGTTGACCGGCGATCTGGCCATCGTTGTCGCCGCTGTTGTCAAAATTGTTGCCGGTGACGTTGACCTTGCCTTTGGCGTAGAGACCGCCGTTGCGGTTGTCGAAGTTGCCGGTGGCGATGATCGCGTCGCCGCTTTGCGCAGCGATACGCCCGCCGTAGTTGTCGATGCCGGCCAGCACAGTCAGGTTCAGGCGCTGGGCCTGGGTGACGCCGCTGCGGCGGTTGTTGTTCAGGTCATAGCCGTTTTTCAGCACGCCGGTCAGGTTGGCCGTGAATGCTGCTTGCAGACTGGCGAGCACGCCGCCGCGGTTATCGAGGTTGCCGGCCTTGATGGACAGGTCACCGTCCTTGGCGACGATCCGACCGCTCTGGTTGTCGATATCACCGCTGATGGTGAGGTTCAAAGCCCCTTGGCTTTGCAGGGTGCCCTTGGCGTTGGTGAGGCTGGCGGCCTGGATTTGCAGGTCGCCATTCTGGCTGTAGATCTGGCCGTCGGCGCTGTTCTGCAGCGTACCACCCGTGGTGATGGTCAGTAGATCATTGGCCGCGATAGTGCCGAGATTGCGGTTGTCCAGGTCACCGGTAAGCAGGGTCATCAAGCCTTGGCTGGCGAGTTGGCCGCCCTGGTTATTGATGTGTGTGGTGCGTTGCACCCGCAGCGGGCCGGCGCTGGCCAGTTTGCCGTTGGTGTTGGTCAGGGCACCGAGCAGGTCGAGGGTGACGGCAGCGTTGCCGATCAGGTTGCCGCCAGTGTTATCCAGTGTGGTGCCGGTGAAACTGAGGTCCTGTTTTGCGTTGACCGAGCCGCCGGCATTACCCAGGGTCATGGCCTGCATGGCCAGGGTCGCGCCGCTGTCGATCAAGCCGCCCTGAGCGTTGTTGAGCAGACCGCTGAGGGTCAGGGTCTGGGCGCCACCACTGGAGAGGATGCCGCCGTTGCTGTTGTCCAGGCTTGCCGCATTGACGCTCAGGGTTTTCTGGCTGACCAGCGCACCTTCGCCGCTGTTGAGAATCGCACCGCTGACGCTGACGACCACATCGCTGTCGTGACTCGACAGCGTGCCTTTGTTGCGGTTGTCCAGGTTGTTGCTGGTGAGGTTCAGGCCCTGCCAGCCAGAGATCAGGCCGCCCTGGTTGAGTACTGTGTCGGCGTTGACCGTCAGCAAGTTGCTGCTGATCAGTTTGCCGCCGCTGTTATCCAGGGCGCGGGATGTCAGGTTGAGGCTTTGGCTGCTGGAGATTTCGCCGCTGCGATTGTTCAGGTCGCGCAGGTGCTGGATGCTCAGCAAGCCTGCGGTGGTGATCAGACCGCCGCTGTTGTTCAGGTCGCCGGTAACGGAGCCGAAGTCGATGGCAATCGCGCTGCCCAGCAAAGAACCGTTCTGGTTATTGAGGCCGCTGCTGTTGATCGTCAGCCCGGTGGTGGCGTTGATCAGTCCCAGATTCTGGTTAGTCAACAGCCCGTCGAGGTTCAGGTCGAGATTGGCACGGCTGGTCAAGGTGCCGCCGCTGTTGTCCAGGCTGGCGGCTTTGACGTCAAGTGCCGCGGCGGCGATAAGGCCTTTGAGGTTGGTCAGTGCCTGATCGATGCGCAGGGTCAGATTCTGATTGCTCAGCAGTTTGCCATTGCTGTTGTCCAGGCTACGAGCGGCGAGCGTGAAGGCCTCGGCGCTGGAGATTTCGCCGCCATCGTTGTTGATGTCGGTGAGGTTCTTGAGCATCAGCAATGGCGCGCTGATCAGGCCATTCTGGTTGTTCAGCTGACCCTTGTTCAGATCCAGCACCAGGGACGTGTTGCTGAACAGTTGCCCGCCTTGCTGATCAAGGCCGGTGACGCTGGCAGTCAGCGCACCGACACTGGCGATGCGACCGCCATCCTGGTTAGTCAGTTGGGTGGCCGTCAGGTCCAGACTGGCCCCGCTGTTCAATCGACCGGTGTGGCTGTTATCCAGTGCGCCGGTGTTGACGATCACCGCGCCCTTGCCGCTGATGCTCCCTTTGTTGCGGTTATCCAGGCTGGCGCTGTTGAGTGTGATACCTGCGTCAGTGACGATTTCGCCGCCCTGATTGAGTACCGCGCCGCTGGTGGTCAACGTCAGCGGCCCGGCAGCGGAAACGCTGCCCAGGGTGTTGGTCAGGCTGGCGGCTGTGACCCCGAGCATCCCTTCAGCGCTGAGCAGGCCCTGGCTATTGTTCAGGTCACCCGTGAGATCGAGCGATAGTTTTTTCTGACTCAACACAGAGCCGTCACTGTTATCGAGATCGCGGCCGGTCAGTGTCAGATCGGCCTTGCCCGAGAGCAGGCCCTTGGCGCGGTTGATCACCTGATTAACCGTCAGCACCAGTGCGCCTTCGGCGAACACCTGGCCGCCATCGCTGTTATCCAGACGGTTGCCGACCAGGGTCACATCTGACTTGCTCGACAATTCACCACCGCGGTTGTCGACCGATTCCACGTTCAGGTGCAGGGCGTTGGTCGCACCGACCAGGCCGCCAAACCGGTTATCGAGGTTGATGCCCGTCAGAGTGAGTCCACCGGTTGCGATCAACTGACCGCCCTGGTTGTTCAGGGTCGCGACGCTGGCCGTGACATCGGTTTTACCGGCGATCTGGCCACGGGTGTTGTCCAGGCTATCAGCGCTGATGTGCACGTCACCGTCAGCGATGAACGTGCCGTCTTGATTGACGAGTTGACCGTCTACCGTCACCCCGAGGGCGCCGCGACTACTGATCAAGCCGCCGGTGTTGTCCAGACGGGCGCTGTGCACCTCCAGGGTCTGTGCGGCAATCAGGCCCTTGATGCTGGCGAGCAGTTGATCGATGTGCAGGGTCAAAGCCTGATTGCTGATCAATTTGCCGTTGCTGTTATCCAGATTCTGCGCGGTCAGAGTGAAGGCCTGAGCGCTGGAGATTTCACCGTGCTGGTTGTTGACGTCCTTGAGGTTTTTCAACATCAGCAACGGCGCGTTGATCAGCCCGTTCTGGTTG
This sequence comes from Pseudomonas sp. BF-B-26, assembly GCF_019956495.1. Lineage (NCBI taxonomy): Bacteria > Pseudomonadati > Pseudomonadota > Gammaproteobacteria > Pseudomonadales > Pseudomonadaceae > Pseudomonas > Pseudomonas sp. BF-B-26. The sequence goes on from NZ_JAHBDP010000130.1 coordinate 4,764, forward strand.
TTCAGTTGGCCCTGGTTCAAGTCCAGGCTCAGCGAGGTTTTGCTGAACAGTTGACCGCCCTGCTGATCGAAACCGGTGACACTGGCAGTCAGGGCCTTATCGCTGGCGATTCGGCTGGCAACACCGTTGCTGACTTGGGTCGCGGTCAGGTCGAGGGTATCGCCGCTGATAAATTGGCCGCCCTGAGTGTTGTCGAACGTACCGGTGGTGACGGCGGTCGTGTTCTTGCCACTGATCAGGCCGTTCTGGCTGTTGTTCAGGCTTTGGCTGTTGAGGGTCAGGCCGCTGTCGGTGGTGATCGAACCGCCCTGATTGTTCAGCGCTCCCGTCGTGGTCAGCGCCAGCGCGCCGGCGCTCGACACGCTGCCGCGGGTGCTGTCGAGGCTGGCCGCATTGACCGTCAAAGTGCCTTCACTGCTGATCAGGCCTTCGATGTTGCTCAAGGCTTGGTCGAGGCGGATATCCAACCCAAGCTGAGCGACAAGGCTGCCGCCGCTGTTGTCCAGGCTCTGGCCGGTCACTGTCGTGGCGCCCTTGCCGAACAACAGCCCCTGGGTCTGGTTGATGATCTGCGCCACTTTCAGGCCCAGTTCGGTGCCGGCCAGGATCTTGCCGTTGTCACTGTTGTTCAGGCTTTGGCCTTCGATGGCCACATCAACGGCGCTGGAGATTTCGCCGCCGCGATTGTCCACCTCATCGACGTTGAGTTTCAGCGCTTTTGTCGCGCCTACCAGTCCTCCGTTGCGGTTATCGAGCCCTTTGCCTTTGAGGGTCAACATCCCTTGGGCGACCAGTTCGCCGCCCTGGTTGGTGAACTGCGCAACCTTGGCCGTCAGATCGGTTTTGCTGGAGATACGACCGCTGCTGTTGTCGACGCTGGCGGCCTCCAGTTGCACCGGACCCGCCGCGCTGAGTAAGCCGCCGCGGTTATCCAGATGAGTGCCATTGAAGTTGATGGCGGCCTGGCTGTTGAGCAGACCTTGCTGACGGTTATCGAGTTGTCCGACGGTCAGTTGCAGGTCTTTGCCAGCGCGTACTTTGCCGGTGCGGTTGTCCAGCGAATCGCTGCGCAGGGTCAGCCGATCCTTGCCGATCAGGCTGCCATTGCGGTTGTCGAGACTGCCGACCTGAAGGTCGACCACGCCTTTGGCGCTCAGGTTGCCATTCTGGTTGTCGAACAGACCATTGATGCGCGCGGTGAGACTGCCATCACTGACCAGGCTGCCGTCATGGCTGTTATCCAGGCTGGCAGCACTGATGCTCACGCTTTGGCCGGAACCCAGTACACCGTTCTGGTTATTCAGAGCACCGATCAAACCGATGTTCAGTGCAACGTCGCCCGTTACCTGACCATCACTGTTGTCCAGCGTCGTGGCGGTGACGGTGGTGTTGCCTGCGCTGGAGACTTCGCCATCGTGGTTGTTCAGGTGGCCGAGATTCGCCGAGAGGTTGCCGTTGCTGGTGATTACCCCTTTAGTGTTGAGCACCTGCGTGGCTTTCAGCTCCAATGCACCGCTGCCGAGCACCCGACCAGTGTTCCGGTTGTCCAGGGTAGTGGCAGTGATGCTGGTTTTTTGCTGCCCGCTTACGGTGCCGCCCTGGTTATTCAACGTCTGTGCGGTATTGACCGTCAGGTTGCGGCTGGCCACCACGCTCTTGCCGGTGTTGTTGAAGTTCTGCGCACTCAGGCTCACATCGCCGTTGGCGTTGCGGCTGGTGTCGGCGTTGACCCCGGCTTCAATGATGCCGTTGTTGGTCAGTACACCGCCGGCGCTAAGGGTGATGCTGTCCCGGGCCGCGAGGCTTTGCTGGTTGGTCAGGTTGCCCTGGGTTTGTACGTTGACGGCGGTGCCGGCGTAAACCGGGCCGCTAGCATCAAGGCTGGTCGCTTTGACGTTCACCGCGCCCGCCGCAGAAGCCTGCGCAAGGCTCAGATGACCGTTGGCATCGAGCTGGATATCTCCACCACTAGCCGCCAGGTTGCCGTCGAGTTTCACCCCGACCCCGGCTTCGGTGCCCACCAGTTTGATCGCCCCGGCGTACATGCCGCCCAACGCAGAAGAGTCGATGGCCAATTGCGGTTTGGCACTGCCGTCATCGGCGCGAGCGGTGGCGTTGAGGCTGTCGGCGTTGACGTCGTTGCGACCGGCGACAATCGTCAGGTTCTTCGCCTGAATCTCGGCATTGATCTTCGCGCTACGGGTGATGATTTCGAAGCTGTCGACGTTGTTGGCATTCAACCCGGCACCGTCGATGGAGACGCTGCCCTGATCCACCTGAAAGCGATCCAGTCGACCGTTGTCCAGCACCGGTTTGCCGGTGGTCAGGGTCACGCGCGGCGTGTTGATGAAGCCGCAACCGTTGCAGCTGATGCCATAGGGGTTGGCGACGATCACTCGCGCCGACTGCCCCGCCACTTCGGTGTAACCGCGCAACTGGCTAGGGCTGCCGCCGATCACTTCGTTGAGGATGGTTTGTGCCGCGATCCGGTTGGTGAGGTTGGGGTTGCCGACAATGATCCCGCCCAACTGCGTCGCGCCGGTCTGGTTGGCGACATTGTTGAGGATCACACCCTGGGTGCCGACGTTGTAATCGTGAAACTGGTTATGCGACAGGCCGCTGCCGTTGGGCGTGGCGATCTGGATGATCGGCACACCGTTACCCGCTTGCCCGAGGCTGGTACCTGGCGTGGCCACCACAATCCCGTCGGCCTGCGCCCACATCGGCTGCCAGAACATGACGTTGGCCAACAGGAACGCCAACCCGCGTTTGGGCATGCCCCAGAAGTGTTCTCGGGTTTTCAGGTCCGCAGAAGGCTGGCGTGCGAGGAAGGCGTGATGGCGAACGTCCATGATTTGAATCTCGTTAAAGCAAAACTTAGAGGAAGAAATCCACGCGGAAATAGATCGGCGCTTCGCGCTCGGTCAGGGTGTCCGGACGTTCGAGGGAATGGGCAAACGTCACGCTGGCGGCCAGATGCTGACCGCGTGCAAACAACTCCACCGAGTTGCTGGACATGCGCCCGTGCTGATCGCCGTTGTAGCGATCGCCACGGATCACGCCCTGGTCGTAGCCGAGGCTGGTGCCGTACTCGGCGAACGCCGGGCGCAGCCATTCCAGTGTCACCGGGCGGGTCCAGCGCAGGTCGTTGCGCCAGTAACCGCCGCTGTCGCCGGACAAGGATTGATCCTTGTAACCACGGATCGACGACTGCCCGCCGAGGCTGGTGCGCTGCGGGCTGAACAGCACGTCTTCACTGCGCTGGCCGGTCATCAGGCTACTGAAACTGAACGACTCGCCCCACACCTTGAACGGTTGCAGGTAGCTCGCGGTGGCGGTGTATTTGCGGTAGAGCGCATTCGGTTCGCCGGGGCCTGGGTGACCGTTGCCCTGCGCATCGAACGCGCCGATGCCTTGTTGCATGCCGAGGTCAATGTTGACGAACGCGCTGCCGACTCGCCGACCGTGGTTGATGCCGAACTGCGCTTCGCTGATGCGGTTGCTGCTCAGCTTGAGCTTGCTGTCTTCGATGAAGTTGTTGGTGCGCAGGTAAGAGAGACCGGTGCTGAGGGATGTCTTGCTCACGGCATCGCGATGGATCACCCGCTCGGCGCGCAGCTGATGGTTTTCGCTATCGCCGGTCTGCTTGAAATTGAAGCCATTGGCTTGAGCCTGCGAGCGGTATTCACTCTGGCTGTAGGTGTAATTGAAGTTCCACCAGCCCCACGGCAGGTTGTAATTGAGCATCGCGTTGTTGGAGGTGTGCTGGTGATCGGTCATGGCATCGTGACCGCCGCGCAACATCAGTTGATCGGCCAGGCCCAGCGGGCTGTCCCAATCAAACGTCGTGCCCCACTGCTGCTCGCCGGTGCTGCGCTGGCCGTCATTACTGCGGGACAACCCGGCACGCCAAGGCTTCTGCGGCGTGTTCTTGACCAGCACTTCGCTACCGCCGACGTTCTTGCCCGGCGCCAACTCCATCTGCGCCTGATTCGATGGCAAACGGTTGAGCTGATCGACCAGTTGCTCAATTTCCCGCAGGTTGACCAACTCGCCAGTCTTGCCGGGAAAAGCCATGCCCAACTCGCGGTCGGACAGCTTGCTGCCCTCCGCGCCTTTCAACCCTTCGAGCTTGCCTTCGACCACCAGCACCTTCAGATGCCCGCCGGACAAATCCTGCTGCGGCAGGTAGGCACGGCTGGTGACCAGGCCTTTTTCGATGTAGTGGTCGGTGATGACTTTCAGCAGTTCGTTGAGCTGCGTGACGCCCAGGCACTGACCGATATAAGGCTTGAGCAGGCGATTTTTATCGCTGTCCGAGAGACTGTCGGCGCCTTTGAGCTCGATGTCCTTGATGGGGAAACAACGCGCGTCGGCCGGGGCCGTCGGTTGCGCGGGTTTGGCTTCCTTGCCGGGTAATTCCTTGAGTTCTTCGAGACGCCGACGCTGCTCTTCGAGCAAGCGATCCTGACGTTCGCGGATCAGATCGGTTTCACCGGGAGTGGGGGCGGCGTGAGCAAGATTCAGCGGAGAAAGGCACAGCAAAGCCAGGCACAACCTCGCCACGAGGGCGGGTGGGTACATGTTCGATCCCTCGAATGGAGACTGATAGCAAAATAGTGGCGCGATATTAGAGGGCCACTATTCTGGCGTCAATGAATGGATCCATTCGAAAATAGGTAATTGACGACGGGGGCTGGCTAAACCAGGCGCTTGCAACGTGAGGGACAGCGCGAAAATCGGGGACAGAACACGTTGAATCGAAAAAGCACTGCCTCTTTCTCAGGATAAATGTGGTCTGCCCCGTTTATCCCCCATCAACAGGCGCAGGCGTTGGAGTAGATTTGTGGGGATCCCTCAGGGGATGTCCCCGCCTTTCAAACAATCTCGTCATATCCGTAATTGATCTTCAGCTTATTACGCAGAACATCGAAATTTATTTCACATTTCGTCCAAACAACTTCTCCACTTAAAAGCGATCCATTTCTTAACTTAACCAAAAGTTCTGTTAAATCGCCTACCGCACGAGCGGGCGGCCTGAACCAATCAGTCTTGTCGCTACTATCGACATAGTCGAATTCGTACTTACAAGTGTCACCTTCTGGATACAACTCGGCTCTTACGACAATTACATTGGCACTTTCGGGGCCTGCGTCAACCAACAGTTGCCCGATCTCTTGCAACAAATCCTGTTCCTGCACCATCAAACACCTCCCGGGGCGTTCTTGAAGTCGATGGTAACCGGCCGGCCCCCATTGAAAGAGCCGGCTGCCTTGAGGCCATCGACCAGCCAATACCAGTTGTAGGTCTACTCGACCACGACACCGAGCAGTTCGGTACGATGCGGTTCGAGTAGCGGAAGAATTTGCATCAGCTCATTGTGGAGAAAAGGGGACAGATTTATTTTCTGCACAAGCCAAAAAATAAATCCGTCCCCTTTTCTATTTTCTACTGTGGAAGCAATGTCGGACAGACCACAATCAACGATCCAATGCTATCCCAACACCCCTACCACATCTAATCTTCGACATAACTCCCCTCAGGCAAAAAGAAATAGGCCGTTAACCAACAGGTAGCCATCGATGCGACGAACAGTATCAAAAGCTCAATAACATAGTCTGAGTATTGAGCCCCCTTGATATTTTGCACCACATTCGAAATAAACAACAATACCCACAACGTTGTTATACAACCTCCAAAAAAAGAAACCACCATACAATTACGCGGTGTTTTCTTGACTTTAATTAATGCAATCGCCAATGCGTAACCCAGAAACGGCAAAAAGTAAGCTAATTGTATGAAAAGAGGGGTTAAAAACGGCATTAACAGTAATTCAATGCCCCTCACCGAACCCAACAATTTTGGATTATTCACCAGCTCGGCGAGCACTGCTACTGTTCTGATAATTCCGGCAATGAATCCAAGTACTAGCGGACAAAGAAAAAAAGCCAGAAAAACTTTACGACGAGGATAAATGATTCCACTCATGGCGCACAACCTTGACTCTTAGAGTATCCTAGTAATTTGCAACCAAATTCCACCCGAGACTTATAGTCCAAAATAGACACCCCGCCATTGGCACCAACAATGGAATCTGACCAAATTGAAGTATCAGTAGCTAGCCTTCCAATATTCTGAAAAATATTGTGCCCCTCCAGAAATCCTTCATGAATTGATTACAGCAAAGATTGCTCGGTCTTTAATTGATTTATATTCCAAGCAACACTTTATTGAATAGGCCCTTGAAGTTATCAGGCATAAGGGGACAGATTTATTTAATGATCGAACTACCAAGCAATAAATATATCTGCTCCATTAACATTTTTTCTTTACACATCCGCACCAGTCTCAATCAAACAAAACCCCTCTGAGGGTACGTTGCCTTTCTATTGTTTTATCGTCATGAAAGCAGCTTTCTGACGCAACAACTTTAACAAACTCAGCTCCTTCGAAAACTATAAAACCCTGTGCCCTCAACAACAATAAAGTAGACGCTCTATTCTTTCCGACATTCTCCCAAAACAAATCACTCAGCCACATAGTGCTTCCAATGGCCTCTACGTACCCTTGCCGAAGTTCGATACGTCCGGGATTCCCAGAAGTATCAATTTCCATTTGAGTCAAAGGCGCAGGCAGACCATTTGTTTTTTGAGGAAGCTGTGAAAAAGAGCGTCCAGCACACGCGTACTCCATAGGGTCTTTCGCATTTTGCCAAAAATCATATTCGACATCTGAAATCCACGCTTGAATAAGACCTTTGACACTTAGAAAAGGCGCGACCAGTTCTTCCCAAGCAATCTTATTGGCACAACCTGCTTCTTGTATGGTCAGAAAGCTGTGGGCTAAGGCAGGCAGGATGCCGAATCGAAGTTCAAGTCCGTTCGATACCACGCCGCTAGGCCAGGACTTTTTTTTCGATATGTTTTTTTCAAGTGCCTTCACACCAACGTCAACTCCATGCATCGAAAAAACCGTAGGCAAGCCAAGTTTATTTAACGCGCCGATAAAGGTAGCTAATACCTGCTCGCCGCTTATCGAATCGGCAGCAAAAACAAACTTCAACTTCTCCGGCCTTTTATCTTTCACTTAAACTCCTTGACAATTACTGTCACGTTATACTCTCGACCAAATTCGATAAGCGACTTCGCAGCCGCCGCCCCCCCCCGGCTGAACACGCAGATCAAGCGCCATACTGGCTGGAACACCGTTCACTTTTGCTCCGTTCGTTCCTAGATCAATAATGTGATCCTGCATACGGTTCAGCCATGTTGTACCTGTGGTGTCTACCGATTTCAGACTAACAAGCGTGTTACCGTTTTGGAAATCGACCAGTGGAAAATATCCATTTCTTTCAGCGCCAACGTTGTACCAGCCGCTTTCAGGTGAATAGTCATTTTTAGCAAGGTACGATTCGATGGTGGAACCCCGCTCAGTCGGTTTCAGGGTCCAGACGTCTGCGAGGTTTTTTGTTGGACCGGATGGGCTATCCACTGCCGGGGGAACAACCTTGGTCGGATCCTTACCGGTGCGTATAACCCGAACAGCAGCCAATCCAGCCGCAAGCGTCATAACGCCTGCCATAACAGCTGCAGCACGCTCGGGGCTCATCCCCCACTTTTCAACAAGGATATCCGCAACTGCACTTGCCGAGTGCTCAGTGGTAGCACCTGCCAGCAGATTCTGGAAGCCATCGTTTTCCGCAATCAGCAGGTTATAAGCCTCACGGGCTTCGGGTGATGCAGAGGCGGCAGACCTTTTTCGCTGTTGTCGAGGGTATCAGCGGTCAGCTTGAGCACACCGGTGGTGATCAATTTGCCTTTCTGGTTATTCAGGGTTTTGACCTGAACGGTGGCGTCGGCCTTACCGGCAATATCGCCGCCAAGATTGTCCAGGGTGTCGGCAATGAGCAGCAGTTCACCGTCAGCGATGACCGCACCTTTCTGGTTAGCCAGCGTGTTGTCAGTGGTCAGCTCCAGCCGGTCGTGACTGCTGATCAAGCCTTCGCTGTTGTTGAGGCTGTCGCTGTGGCTATCCAGGGATGCTGCGGAAATCACACCCTTGAGGTTGTTCAGGGCTTGTGCAATACGCAGGGTCAGCCCCTGATTGCTCAGCAACTTGCCGTTGCTGTTGTCCAGATTCTGAGCGGTCAGTGTGAAGGCTTGAGCGCTGGAGACTTCACCGTGCTGGTTGTTGACGTCCTTGAGGTTTTTCAACACGAGCAACGGCGCGTTGATCAGACCGCTTTGGTTGTTCAGTTGACCGTTGTTCAGGTCCAGGCTCAGGCTGGTTTGGCTGAACAGTTCACCGACCTGCTGGTCGAGCCCGGTGACCGAGGCCGTCAACGCTTGCTGGCTGGCAATGCGTCCGGTGGCGTTATTAACGTGCTTGGCGGTGAGCTCCAGGGTGGCGCCGCTGATGAGGCGACCACCCTGACTGTTATCAACATTGCCAGTGATGACGTGGGTGGCGTCTTTACCGGATATCAGGCCTTTCTGGCTGTTATCCAGGCTGACACTGTTGAGAGTCAAGGTGTTGTCGGTGCTGATCGAACCACCCAGATTGAGTAAGGCGCCACGACTTGTCACGGACAACGCACCGGCACTGCCCAGGCTGCCGGCGCTGTTGTCGAGGCTGGCGGCATTGACGGTCAAAGCTCCTTCGGTGCTGATCAGCCCCTGGTCATTGAGCAAGGCATCGTCGAGGGTGATCACCAAACCCTTGAGGCTGTCGAAGGTGCCGCCGGTATTATCCAGCGTGGTGCCGGTCAGCGTCGTCGCGCCCTTGGCGACGATCAGGCCTTTATTCTGATTGATCAGTTTGGCTACGACCATTTTCAGATCGGTAGCAGCAAAAATTTTCCCGCCATCGCTGTTGTCCAGGCGTTGACCTTCGATCTTCAGCAACAGGCTGCTGGAGAGCTCGCCTGCGCGGTTGTCGATGTCGTCGACTTTAAGCGTCAGCGCTTTAGTGGTGCCGACCAGGCCGCCATTGCTGTTATCGAGGGTGGTGCCGGTCAGGCTCAGATTGCCTTGGGCGACCAATGCCCCGCCTTGTTGTTGCACAAGACCAATGGTGGCGGTGAGGTCACTTTGGCTGGAGATCCGCCCGGCCGAGTTTTGCACTTCATCGGCGTCGAGGGTGACCGCGCCGATGGCACTGAGCAAACCGCCACTGTTGTCCAGGCGAGTACCGTCATAGGCGATACCGGCCTTGCCGCTGATCAAGCCTTTGTCGCGGTTATCCAGTTGGCCAATCTGCAATTTCAGCTGTTTGTCGGCCTGGATCACTCCGCCGCGATTGTCGGCAGAGTTGCCGCTTATGGTGAGTGTGTCTTTACCACTGACTTTGCCACCGCGGTTGTCGAGGCTGCCGCTGCGCACGTCGATGGCGCCCTTGGCGCTGATTTCACCCGCGTTCTGGTTATCCAGCAAACCGCTGATGCGCGTGGTGAGGCTGCCGTCGCTGACCACCACACCGGTGTCGCGGTTGTCGAGGCTGGCGGCTTTGAGATCCACGCTCTTGCCCGAGCCCAACACCCCGTCGCGGTTATCCAGGGCGCCACTGAGGTCGATATTCAAACCCAGGTCGCCGAGGACCTGACCACTGCGATTGTTCAGTGTGGTTGCGTTAAGCCGAGTGATGCTGGCACTGGAAACTTCACCGTTGCTGTTGTTCAACTGGCCGATCGTGCCCGTCAAACTCCCCGTGCTGTTGATCACCCCCTGGGAGTTGAGGACCTGATTGGCCGTCACGTTCAGCGCACCGCTGCTCAGCACCCGGCCATTGTTCTGGTTGTCCAGGGTCCCAGCGGTGATGTTGGCGGTTTGCGCGGCGCTCAGCGTGCCATTCTGGTTGCTCAGGGTCTGGCTCGTATTGACCGTCAGATTACGGCTGGCCACCACCGTCTTGCCGGTGTTGTTGAGGTTCTGCGCGCTGAGGCTCACATCGCCGTTGGCGTTGCGGCTGGTGTCGGCATTGACCCCGGCTTCAATGATGCCGTTGTTGGTCAGTACACCGCCGGCGCTAAGGGTGATGCTGTCGCGGGCCGCGAGGGTTTGCTGGTTGGTCAGGTTGCCTTGGGTTTGCACGTTGACGGCGGTGCCGGCATAGACCGGGCCGCGCGCATCGAGGCTGGCGGCTTTGACGTTGACTGCACCGTTCGTGGCGGATGTGTCGACAAGACTCAAGTGGCCGTTGGCGTCGAGTTGGATGTCGCCACCGCTGGCGATCAATTTGCCGTCGAGTTTCACCCCGACCCCGGCTTCGGTACCCACCAGTTTGATCGCCCCGACGTACATGCCGCCCAGTGCCGAAGAATCGATAGCCAGTCCTGGTTTGCCGCTGCCGTCGTCCGCGCGGGCGGTGGCGTTGAGATTGTCGGCGTTGACGTCGTTACGACCGGCGACGATGGTCAGGTTGTTCGCCTGAATCTCGGCGTTGATTTTCGCGCTGCGGGTGATGATCTCGAAGCGGTCGACATTAGTGGCGTTCAGCCCGGCGCCTTCGATGGCGATGCTGCCCTGATCGACCTGGAAGCGATCCAGACGGCCGCCGCCGTCTAACACGGGTTTGCCAGTGGTCAGGGTCACGCGCGGGGTGTTGATGAAGCCGCAACCGTTGCAACTGATGCCATAGGGGTTGGCGACGATCACTCGAGCCGACTGCCCCGCTACTTCGGTGTAACCGCGCAACTGGCTAGGGCTGCCGCCGACCACTTCGTTGAGGATGGTTTGTGCCGCGACCCGGTTGGTCAGGTTGGGGTTGCCGACAATGATCCCGCCCAATTGCGTCGCGCCGGTCTGGTTGGCGACGTTGTTGAGGATCACACCCTGGGTGCCGACGTTGTAATCGTGAAACTGGTTATGCGACAGCCCGCTGCCATTCGGTGTGGCGATATTGACGATCGGCACCCCGTTGCCCGCCTGACCGAGACTGGTGCCCGGCGTGGCCACCACAATCCCGTCGGCTTGCGCCCACATCGGCTGCCAGAACATGACGTTGGCCAACAGGAACGCCAACCCGCGCTTGGGCATGCCCCAGAAGTGCTCACGGTTTTTGACCGCAGCAGAAGGCTGGCCAGCGAGGAAGGCGTAGTGGCGAACGTCCATGTCAAAAGGTCTCGTTTCGATCGGCAAGAATGGAATGAACAATTCACAGACACAGCCTTCCCGACACGGCAAACGCTGGGGGCATTTGCAGAGCGAATACGTCATAAGGGGATAAATACGCGCTTGGGTCAGAAGGTCCAAAGCGTGGCGTAAACGACCATTGCATCAGCGTGCGAATGGTCTGTTCGGTCCCTCGAAACGGCGAAGTGATATCAATGTGATGGCGCGATGTTAAGTTGCCATCATTCTGGCGTCAATAAGCCGTTCAGGGTGTTTTTTGGCGGACGCTCTAGCGCGCGGGTTTGGGTCCACTGCCTGAACTTTCTGGGTGGAGAAACCCTCCACTCAATAACGCCGTGACATTGATCAATGAGGCCCTGCTCATGAAAACCACCCTGCTCAAACTCACCCTCGCTGCCACCCTCGCCTGCGCCCTCCCCGCTTGGGCCTGCACACCCGAGGAAGCCACCGCCAAGCGCGAACAATTGGCCAAGGAAGTGACCAAGCTCACCGAGCAGAACCCAGCCAAGGCCAAGGAGATCAACGCCGAGTTACAGAAGATGGATCTGGGAACGGCCAGCAAGGATCTGCCGGACAAGTGCCAGTTGATCGATCAGCGATTGAAGGAGCTGGATTCCGCAGAGAAGAAAACCGAGGGTTGATCCGGCTCAGGAATCCCAGGCATAAAAAAACCGGACATTGGTCCGGTTTTTTTATGGGTCGCCAGAACTGCTTATTCAGCAGCCGGCGCTTCTGGCTTGCGGCGCTTGAGCGGCGCCATGCCGTCCTTGCTGACCAGCGACAAGGCGTCGGTCTTCGGGCGGTTGGCGATCTTGCGTTTGGTCGGGGCCTTGGCGCCGGTTTTCTTCTTGTCGCCCTTGGCGTCGACCTTTTTCTTCTTCACGCCAACGGCTTTGCCCGAGGCCTTGACCTTTTTCGGTCCGCCATAGGTGCCTTTGACTTCCTTGATGGTGCGACGCTCGAAGCTCTGCTTGAGGTAGCGCTCGACGCTCGACATCAGGTTCCAGTCGCCGTGGCAGATCAGCGAGATGGCCAGGCCATCGTTGCCGGCGCGGCCGGTACGACCGATGCGGTGAACGTATTCGTCGCCGCTGCGCGGCATGTCGAAGTTGATCACCAGGTCCAGGCCTTCCACGTCGAGGCCGCGAGCGGCGACGTCGGTGGCGACGAGGATTTTCACGCCGCCCTGCTTCAGACGGTCGATGGCCAGCTTGCGATCCTTCTGGTCTTTGTCACCGTGCAGGACGAACGCTTTGTATTCCTGCGCCACCAGACGGCCGTAGATACGGTCGGCCATGGCCCGGGTGTTGGTGAACACGATGGCCTTCTGGTAGGTCTCGTTGGCCAGCAGCCAGTTCACGATCTGTTCTTTGTGCTGGTTGTGGTCAGCGGTGATGATCTGCTGACGGGTAGTCGCATTCAGATCGCTGACGTTGTTGAGCTGCAGGTGCTCAGGGTTGTTCAGTACCTTGGCGACCATCTCGCGCAGGCCCGAACCACCGGTGGTGGCGGAAAACAGCATGGTCTGCTGGCGGTTGGTGCACTCTTCCACCAGACGCTGGACGTCTTCGGCAAAGCCCATGTCGAGCATGCGGTCGGCTTCGTCGAGGACCAGTACTTCGACTTCCTTGAGGTCGAGGTTGCCGGCGTTCAGTTGCTCGATCATCCGGCCCGGCGTACCGATCAGGATGTCCGGCACCTTACGCAGCATGGCGGCCTGGACCTTGAAGTCTTCACCGCCGGTAATCAGGCCAGACTTGATGAAGGTGAACTGAGCGAAACGCTCGACTTCCTTGATGGTCTGCTGGGCCAGCTCGCGGGTCGGCAGCAGGATCAGGGTCTTGATGCTGACGCGGACTTTAGCCGGGCCGATCAAGCGGTTGAGGATCGGCAAAACGAATGCAGCGGTTTTGCCGCTGCCGGTTTGCGCTGTCACCCGCAGGTCACGCCCTTGGAGCGCCAGCGGAATAGCCGCTGCTTGCACAGGCGTTGGCTCGACAAATTTAAGCTCGGCCACGGCTTTGAGCAGGCGTTCGTGCAGGGCGAATTGGGAAAACACGGGTGCTACCTCGAAGAAATACAAAAAAACAGCTGCATAGGGTAACGGTTTCGAGCGCTCAGGCCGAGTTTCTTTATACAAACGGCGCTAAACAGTGGCTTTTTTGTTGCGTCTTTTGTCCTCAAACGTCATCCAAAGCGTCTTAAATGCTCTAATCGCCCCGTCGCGTCCTACAGAAGAACCGTTTTTACCCATGGATATCAAACAGCTCTGGCTCAACGTCCAAGACCTTTGGGGTGCCCTCGATCAGCACCCCCTCCTGCATTCCAGCCTGGCGTTGGTGGTATTGCTGGTGGTTGCGCTGGTCCTCGGACGAGTGGCGCGCTTCCTCATTCTGCATGCGACCAAAATACTCGGTCGCCAGCCGGCATTGCACTGGATCAATGACTTTCGGCATAACAAGGTCTTTCATCGTCTGGCGCAGATCACCCCCTCGCTGGTGATCCAGTTCGGCTTGCACCTGGTGCCGGAGTTGGGCAAGACCAGTCTGATCTTCCTTGGCAATGTGGCGCTGGCATTTACCATTCTGTTTTTGCTGTTGGCGGTCAGTGCCCTGCTCAGCGCCCTGCTCGACATCTACGCGCGCACCGAACATGCCCGTACCCGCTCGATCAAAGGCTACATACAACTGGCGAAAATGGTCTTGTACGTGTTTGGCGCGATCATCATCGTTGCCACGCTGATCGACCGTTCGCCGCTATTGCTGCTGTCAGGGCTGGGCGCCATGTCGGCGGTGATTCTGTTGGTCTACAAAGACACCTTGCTGTCGTTCGTCGCCAGCGTGCAGCTGACCAGCAATGACATGCTGCGGGTCGGCGACTGGATCGAGATGCCGCAAGTCGGCGCCGACGGCGACGTGGTCGACATCACGCTGCACACGGTCAAAGTGCAGAATTTCGACAAGACCATCGTTTCGATTCCAACCTGGCGCCTGATGTCCGAGTCGTTCAAGAACTGGCGCGGCATGCAGCAATCCGGTGGACGACGGATCAAGCGCAGCCTGTTCATCGACGCCAGTGGCGTGCGGTTTGTGCGCGACGACGAAGAGGCAAAACTGGCTCAGGTGCATCTGCTGACCGACTACATCAGTCGCAAGCAGGCTGAACTCAAGGCCTGGAACGAAGCCCAGGGTAATGTGGCGGCGATGTCGGCCAACCGTCGGCGGATGACCAATATCGGGACGTTCCGCGCGTATGCGCTGGCGTATCTGAAGAGTCACCCGGAAATCCAGCCGAACATGACCTGCATGGTCCGCCAGATGCAAACTACCGCGCAGGGCATTCCCCTCGAGATCTACTGCTTCACTCGCACCACCGCGTGGGCGGATTACGAGCGGATTCAGGGGGATATTTTCGATTACTTGCTGGCGGTGTTGCCGGAGTTTGGCTTGAGCTTGTATCAGCAGCCAAGTGGCGGGGATTTGCGGGCCGGGTTGCTTCCGGCCATGTTAGGCGCGAGCCATATCCCTGAACCCGAAAAACACATCATGTGACACCGTAAATCCCTGTGGGAGCGGGCTTGCTCGCGAATACGGTGTGTCATTCAACATTAATGTCGACTGATACGGCCTCTTCGCGAGCAAGCCCGCTCCCACAGGGGGTTAGTGTTTATTTTTTGAAAAGTCGGCGTACCTGAACGGGGTCGGCATGACCGCTTTGGTCCAGCGTGAGGAAATACTTCAGCTGCCATTGCTGCGTCCTGACTGCCTGTTTAGCGACGGGCCTGGACCACGGCGGATAGACGCGAATCGCTCGCTTGCCGCCTTCACCATCAATCGACATGACCCCTTTGGCCGCCAATATCTCCCGGTCAAACACAAACTGCCCGCGATGGGTTTCATCAGCAACGCTCACCACCACAAAGGCGACGCCATCGCCGCTATCGAGCGGTGCAATCTCGCTGGTCGGCGTTGGCCGCTTCCACAACGTGACGAACTGACCCATCTTGGTCGGCGTGGTTTTCGCCACTCGGAAGACAATCACCTGGCCATCGAGTCCGAAGCGGCAGGCGCCGTAGTCGGCACTCTCCTCCTCGCGCCGAGCTTCATCCGTTAACGTCATACCTGCGGGCTTGTAGATCTGCTCGATGGCGGCGATCAAGTCTGTCATGACCGTTCCCGCAACGGCTGCGGTTCTCGCCTGACACCCAACCGGCTAATCCACACCGCCATCAAAATCACCGCCCCACCCAGGAACAACCGCCCCAGCGCTTCATGCTGATTCCAGATCAGCAGATTGATCAGCAACCCCACCGGCACATGCAGGTTGTTCATCACCGCGAGCGTCCCGCCATTCACCAGGCACGCGCCCTTGTTCCACCAGTACAACCCGAGCGCCGTCGAGACCAGGCCGAGGAATACCAGCACGCCCCATTGCAGAGGTGCTTCGGGCAGGAAGTTCTGTTTGCCGAACAGCAGAAACGCCGGTAGCGCCACCGCCAATGCCCCCAGGTAGAAGTAGCCAAAGCGCCGGTAATGCGGCAAATCGCTCGGGTAGCGCGCCACCAGATGTTTATAAAGTACCTGTCCGGCGGCGTAGGTGAAGTTGGCCAGTTGCAGCAGCAGGAACCCCATGAAGAAATCCGGGTTGATCCGGTCGTAGCGAATCACCGCCGCACCCATCACCGCCACCAGTGCCGCGACCAATGCCCACGGATTGAAGCGCCGGTTCAGCGCGTCTTCGATCAAGGTCACGTGCAGCGGCGTGAGGATGGTGAACAGCAACACCTCCGGCACTGTCAGCACCCGAAAGCTCAGGTACAGGCAGACGTAAGTCACGCCGAACTGCAACGCGCCGATCAGCAGCATGCCGCGCATGAACGCCGGTTCAACCGAACGCCAGCGGGTCAACGGAATGAACACCAGCCCCGCCAGCACCACTCGCACCAGCACCGCGAAGTAACTGTCGACATGACCGGCCAGGTACTCGCCGATCAAACTGAAGGAAAACGCCTGAATCAGCGTGACAAAAAGTAGATAGCCCATGCTCGCCTCGTTTCGAATGGCGGCGACGATAGCGGTTTTTACCAGCCATCGCGACCTGTCAGGCAGCATACAAATTCCCTGTGGGAGCGGGCTTGCTCGCGAATGCGGTGTGCCAGTCGCCATAATTATTGAATGACAC
>NZ_JAHBDP010000131.1:0-21023 GCF_019956495.1 Pseudomonas sp. BF-B-26
GGCGGTAGGTCAGCAACATTGATATCGACTGACACTACGCCTTCGCGAGCAAGCCCGCTCCCACAGGGGATTTTCTGCGGTCATGGAAGTTGTATTACACCCGAAACTGATCCATCAATTTCATTTGATGCGAGGTCAGCGAGTTGAGGTGGCTGCTGATCTGCGCCGATTCGGTGGCCTGGCCGGTCAGGGTTTCGGTGACGGTGCGGATCGCCGAGACGTTGCGGTTGACCTCTTCGGCCACGGCGCTTTGCTGTTCGGCGGCGCTGGCGATTTGCAGGTTCATGTCGCTGATGACCGTCACCGCGTCGCTGATTTTGCTCAAGGCCTGCACCGCTTGCTGGATCTGCCCGGCGTTGCTGTGAGCCTGGGTCTGGCTCGAATGCATCGTGGCCACCACGCCGCGAGTGCCGGTCTGGATGCGTTCGATCACGATGCGGATTTCTTCCACCGAGTCCTGGGTGCGTTTGGCCAGGTTGCGTACTTCATCGGCGACCACCGCAAACCCGCGACCGCTCTCGCCGGCCCGCGCCGCTTCAATCGCCGCGTTGAGCGCCAGCAGGTTGGTTTGTTCGGCGATGCTGCGGATCACCTCCAGCACCGAGCCGATCTGCTCGCTGTTGACCGCCAACGCTTCGACTTCGGTCACCGCCTTACTGACTTCGTCGGCCAGTTGATTGATGTCGCGGGTGCTGCGTTCGATGATCTGCATGCCGTCGCGGGCCGACTGGTCGGCACCCTTGGCCGCGTTAGCCGCGTTCGAGGCACTGTTGGCGACGTCGTGGGCGGTGGCGCTCATTTCGTTGGACGCCGTGGCGACCTGGTCGATTTCGCGGAACTGCACTTGCATGCCTTCGCTGGTCTGGCGGGCGATTTCCGAAGACTGGTCGGCGGTGCCGCGCGCATCGGTGATGCTTTGTTTGATCTGCGCGATGGTCGGTTGCAGCTTGTCGAGGAAGCGGTTGAACCAGCTCACCAGTTCGCCCAGTTCGTCTTTCTTGCTGTAGTGCAGACGCTGGGTCAGGTCGCCGTCGCCGCTGGCAATCGCCTTGAGCATCTCGGCCACGCTGTTGATCGGCCGGGTCACGCCGGACGCCGTGAGCCAGATCAGCAACAGCCCGACCATGCCGGCAATCACCGCCACCAAAACGGCTTTGATCGTGCCGCTTTGCTGGGCGTCATCGAGTACGGCTTGCAACTTGACCGAGTCGGCCAGCAACACGTGTTTCGGCAGGTCGATCACCACGCCCCAGGCTTTGGACTCGGCAATCGGACTGACCGGGTATACCGCTCGGATCAGGTCGCCCTGTTCGAGAATCTTCGGCGTGCCAGCGCTGAGCAATTGCAGAACGTCCTTGCCGTCTGCGCCCAGGGTGTCGCCGATGCTTTTACCGACCTTGCTCGCGTCGACGCTGTAACCGGCGAGTACGCCGCTGCCGGAGACAATCAGCATGTGCCCGGCGCTGTTGAACAGATCGCGTTGGGAGTCGACAGCCGCCGCTTGCAGCGCGTCGAGGGCGATGTCCACACCGACCACACCGATGGATTTGCCATCCACCAGTAGCGGTACGGAAATGGTGGTCATCAGCATTTCCTTGCCGGCGACAGTGTCGGCATACGGGTCCAGCAGGCAGGTGCGCTTGCTGTCGCGAGGGCAGGTGTACCAGCTGTTATAGGGCGTGCCGCTGAGGCTCAAGGTGGTTTTGGTCATGTCGTCTTCGACCATGATCGTGTTGATCCCGACACCGCCGGCACGGCTCCAGTAACTGGCGAAACGACCGGCTTCGTTGGATTGGCGAACGGCATCGTTGGCGAACTCGCTGTCCTTGCCGTCGAGGCCATTGGGTTCGAATGCCAGCCAGATGCCGAGCACTTTACTGTTGCGCTCGAAGGCGGTTTTCAGGCTCTGGTTCAACTCTTCACGCAGGGCGCCGGCCTCAAGGGAGCGCGTGCTCGCCATGGTGCGCATGTCCTTGATCTGATCGGCCAGGGCGGTCACCACCAGCAGGCTTTCACCGAAGGTCTTCTGCACCCGCACTGCATGCTCGGCGGCCTTGGCCTGGAGCAGGTTCTGCACGCTGGCGGTGAGCATGTTGCTGCTGGAGGCGCTGACCAGTTCATCGTTCTGATCGGTCTGGTAGATGTTCATGCCGACGATCAGGACGACCACGCCCAGCAGGCACAGACCGGACAGCAGGACGATTTTCAGGCGGATGGAGAGAGAGTCGAACATAGGACGAGCTCGCGAATGAATGAGGTGTTGGCTGTGAGTCGGGATCGACCCAATTCGCCAAGTCCATTCAGCGCCATTTAATGCTCATCGGCGTGGGCAGGGGTTGCATGAACGCGAAGCCGACGAACGGTAGCAGGTGAACGTTTGCGCAGGAAAATGCCCTGAAAAGGACAGAAATTCAGGAAATTGTCGGCAATGATTCCGGCCGCGACCAGATCCACAGATTGCCCAGGCTCATGCCGGCAATCGCCAGAAAGATCGGCCAGCCAGGATCGAGCATCACCAGCATCAACCCGGCGCACAGCAGCATGCTCACGGTGGCGCTGACCTTGGCTCGGCGGGCGATGATTTTGCCGTTGCGCCAGTTGCGCAGGATGGAACCGAACAGCCGATGGTTTTCCAGCCAGGCACTCAGGCGCGGCGAACTTTTGGTCGCGGCCCAGGCGGCCAGCAGGATGAACTCGGTGGTCGGCAGGCCGGGTACGACAATGGCGATCAGGCCGATGGCCAGGCTGATGTAGGCGAGCAGGCGAAAGAGTAAACGGGCGAGTTTTGAGGAGGCAGGCATGGGAGGTCGTAAGAGGCAAGATCGGAATTTGGAAGACCTGCTCAAACCCTGTGGGAGTGAGCCTGCTCGCGATAGCGATTTACCATTCAACATCTCTGTTGAATATTAAGCCGCTATCGCGAGCAGGCTCGCTCCCACAGGGGGGATATATTTCTTCAGGCGAGTTCTGGGGTGTAAGCCTGGTCCAGCAACACGGTAAAGCGGTTGAACGCGTCGATTGCGCCTTTATCCAGCTCGGCTTCTTCTTGTGCGCTGAGTTCCAGCCCGTCGAGGGTTTTGACGAAGCGCTTCCAGCCTTCAGCGCGACCACCGGCCGGTTCACCGAGATGACGAGCTCCGAAGGTTTCGCTTAACCCAAGCGCTACAGCACGCTTAATCAAAAACGCCGCGCCAAGTTTCGAGCCTTCCGACACGAACAGCCAACCCAGCGCCTCGGCTTTGGCTGGATTTTTCACCGCCCCGGCGACGGGGGGCGGCACTTCGGTTTCCAGATCAGCCAGGTCAGCCTTGGCCGCTTCAGCACGGCAGCGGGCAGGCAGGTCCGGGACGATGGCGGTCAATTCGGCATCGTTGTACAGCGACACCAGTTCCGACTGAAACAAATACTGCGCCACCACGAACCGCGCGAAGTTGGCCTGGGCTTCAAACGGTGCGTGGGCTTTGACCAAGGCATCAAGCCTGGTATGAGGCTCGTGGGTGATCTGGTTCAAACGTTGCGAACGCAGAGCAGGGCGTTGAGCAGTGTCCTGAGGGGGCATGGGAAATCCTTGAGAAAAAGAGGCGCTTGGTAACGAGACGAACAACAAGGTGCGTGACAGTAAAAAAACCTCACTGCGCCACTTCTCTAAAAGCAGCGCAACGAGGTGGCAGGGTCAGATATCCCAGACCAGATTGACCGCGAAGTTGCGACCCGGTTGGGTCAGGCGATCGAGGTTGGCCGGGCTCAGCACTGCCGCTTCGCCGACGCTGTCGTAACCGCGCACGTCATCCCACAGCCAGTACTTTTTGTCGGTCAGGTTGTAGACGCCAGCGCTGACGGTTACGTCGTCGGTGACTTTGTAGAAGCCGGTCAGATCGAGCACGCCGAAGCCCGGCGATTTGAACTGGCTGCTCACACCGTCCGGCGACTTGAAGTTGCTGTCGTCGACGCGATCCTTCTTCTTCACCAGCGTCCAGCTGAGCAAGCCGCCATAGTTGTCCTGGTCATAACCGAGACCGAATACACCGGTCAGCGGGTTGACGCTATTGATCGGCTCGCCGGTGTCGTTGTTGCGGCCGTAGGCGTAGGCCACCGAGCCCTGGGTGTAGAGACCTTGCGGTGTGCCGAACGCGTCGAGGTTCAGGCGGCCCTTGATCTCTGCGCCCTTGATGGTCGCGTGTTTGATGTTGTTGCTCTGGAAGGTCAGCTCGCTGTAACCAGGAGTGACCGCGTCTTCGTTAATGAAGTCGCGGTACTTGTTATAGAACACCGCCACATCGAACGAGCCGGACTCGAAGTTGCCGCGCAGACCGGTTTCGTAGCTTTTGCTTTTTTCCGGTTCCAGGTCCGGGTTCGGCGCCACGCTATAGCCGGTGGTGGTGTTCTCGAAGCGCCCGTACAACGCCTTGGCGGTTGGCGTGCGGAAACCTTCAGCGTACTGGCCATACCAGGTGTACTGATCGGTCAGGGCGTAAGTCAGGCCGAACTTGGGTGAAACTTTGTGCCAGGTTTTGTTCTTATCGCTGACGGTTCCGCGACCGTCGGCGGCCACGGTATTGAGGAATTCCTGGGTGATGTGCGGCTTGAGCTGGGTGTAGTCGTAGCGCAGGCCCGGCAGGAAGGTCCACTTGTTCCAGCTGATCTGATCCTGGGCGAACAGGCTGTAGGTATTGATGGTCGGGTCCGGGAAGTCGCTGGATTTTTTCAGCACATCAGCCGCGCTGGTCGCGCCGACGGCCGTACAGCCGCGACCGACCGCCAGGCACTTGCCGTCGCCGCTGCGCGAGCCGGTGACTTTCTGTTGCTTGATAGTGGTGCCATAAGTCAGCAAGTGCCCGGTGTCAGCGATGTTGAAGGCTTTATCCAGTTGGGCATCGAAGACCCATTGTTTCTCTTCGTAAAGCGTGTCGCGGGTGCGCAGCACTCTACGGGTCATCGGGAAATAGAATTCTTCGGTGCTCTGATCGGTTTTGGCGATCTGATGGTTCAGGCTCCACTTGACGTTGTCTGCCAGCAGGCTGTCGAGTGCGACGCTGTGTTCCAGGCCGAAACGCTCACGGGTAATGGTGTCGTTGCCGGTGCGCCACTGGTACATGCCGCCGGGCAGCACGCTGTTCGGGATCGTCGGCTGGCCGTTGAAGTACGGGCCGCCGTAAGCGCTTTTCTGATCGGTGTCGCGATCGTCCTTGTACTTCTCGTAGGTCAGGCCAAGGCGTGAGCTTTCATTGTAGTTCCAGCCAATCTTGGCCAATACGTTGGTGGCTCGCACGTCTTCCGGGTTGGCCGCGGTACGGTCCAGGCCGGTGCCGTTGTTGCTGCCAAAGGAATCGGTTTCGTGACCATCGCGCTGGCTGTAATGCAGCAAGCCATCGAACTGATCGGCGCGGCCGGCGACGGTGGCGGACTTCAGCCAGCTTTCGTCAGCGGAGCTGTACCCGGTCTTCAGGCGAGCGCCGACGTCTTGGCCGGGCTTGATGATGTCGTCCGGGTCGAGGGTGAAATAGCTGACGGCGCCGCCGATGGCGTTGCTGCCGTAGAGCACCGAGGCCGGGCCGCGCAGAATCTCGACGCGCTTGATGATTTCCGGGTCGACGTAGTTACGCTGGGTTTTGGCATACGGGCCGTTGAAGAAGCCGTTCGGAATCTCGACGCCGTCGATTTGGGTCAGGATCCGGTCGCCGTCGATGCCGCGAATGTTGTAGCCGCTGATTCCGCCGCGGGTCCCGGCACCGCCCACCGAGACGCCCGGTTCGTAGCGCACCAGATCCTTGATGGTATTGACGTTGTTGCGGTCCAGCTCTTCACGGGTGTGAACGGTGACGGTGCTCGGCACGCTGGCGATGCTTTGTTCCTGGCGAGTGGCGCTGATGGTCACCTGGTCCAGGTTGAGCGCGCTGCTGTTGCTGCGCTTCTCCAGCACGATGTTATTGGTGCCCAGTTTGCGATAGCTCAGGTTGGTCCCCACCAACAGGCGATCGAGGGCTTTCTCTGGCGGCAGCGAACCCCGCACGCCCGGCGAGGCCACGCCCTCAGCCAGTTCTGCCGGCAAGCCGACTTGCCAACCGGTCACGGCGGTAAAGGCATTGAGTGCCGAGACCAATGACTGCTGAGGGATGGCGAACGCGTAATCGCCCATGTTGCGGGTCGGTTGCTCTGCCGCGGTGGCGGCGTAGAGCTGCGTGCTGCCGGCCATCAGGATGGCGGCGGTCAGCAGCGACAGCACGCGAGAAGGTGAAGAAGGTTGGCGGGTAAGGCGAGAGGACATCGATAGCGCTCCGTGTCGCACGAATCTTTATAGGTGCTGATTGGCACCTGAAGATGCGAATCAATTGCATTGGCTATAACGAGACGTACGGGGTTTGGCTATCGAGTAAAAATAATTCTCATCTAGGGGGCGTTCTCAATTAGTTCAAAATCACCAGCGCCGGGAATTCCTGGAGCCGCGCCGAGGTGATGTGGGCCAGCGAGCGGACCACGTCTAACGGTTGGTCGAGGCGGTAGTTGCCGGTGACGGTGATGTCGGCCAACTGCTCGTTGTTGTTGATGATCCAGCCGGGGTAGTAACGACGCAGCTCCGCCAGCACCTGGCTCAGCGGGCAGTTTTCGAACACCAGTCGACCCTGGACCCACGCCAGGTCGGTCGCGGCATCGAGTTTGGCGGGACGATCGAAACCGTTGGGGCCGATGCGGATGCTTTGTCCGGCGGACAAGCGAATTCGCGCGTCGTCGCGGGTCGCTCGCAAGTCGACATCCCCACGCTGCACCCGAACCTGTGCCACACCGTCCAGATAACGCACCGCAAAGGCTGTGTCCCGCACGCTGGCCTTGACCGGCCCGGCGTCGATTTCCAGCGGCTGGCCGCGATCGGCCGCGACCTCGAAAAATGCCTCGCCCTGATACAAACGGGCCACGCGCTGTTGATCGTTGATGGTGCTGGAGAAGGCCGAATTGGTATTGAGCAGGACCTTCGAGCCGTCCTCCAGTTGCAGCCGCTGGCGTTCACCGACCACGGTCAGGTGATCGGCCTGCAGGCGAATTGGCAGATTGCTGAAGCTGAACAAACCGAGGATCAGCACGGCGGCGGTGGCCAAGGGTTTCCAGTGCGGTCGCAGGCGCGACAGGGCGGTCACTTTCGGCGGTCGGGCGGCCAGGGTTTGCGCGCATTGCACGACCTGCGAGCCCTCCCAGATTGCTTTCGCCTTGGCGAACGCCTCGGCATGCAACGGATGGGCGGCCAGCCAGTCGTGAAACTGTCGAGTCTGTTCTTCGTTCGGATTGTCCAGCACGATCAGCCAGTCCAGGGCCTGGTCCATCGCACTTGCAGGGTCCTGCGCCGGGGAAGGCGGAGAGGGGGCGGGGGGAGGCACTGGAAGAGTGTCCGTCACGGTGTTTCCTCGGCAGTGTCTTGGCACCGCTGTTTTTTTAATGAAGCTTGAAAGTGGGGCAGGGTAGCAAAGCCCGATAGTCAGTGCAGGTCATCCTCACACGTAGAGAATTAACCTACAGACTCAGTCGCCGTTTAACCGTTCGGCCACGCCGATGCAGATCGCCATGATCAATTTCAGCTCCTTTTGCACGGTACTCAATGACACGCCAAGTTTCTCGGCGATCTCCAGATAGCTGTGCCCGTGCAGACGGCTGAGGATGAAAATCTGCTGCTGACGGGCGCTGAGTTCATTGAGGCTCACGTTCAAACGCTCGAGCAATTGTTCGGCATGGGCGGCGTCTTCCGCACTGCTGGCGGGGGCGGCGACGCTTTCCACCACGTCCAGCGGCACGTCGTCGAGCATCGTGCGGGACTGGATGCGCCGCGCGCGCAAATGGTCCAGCGCCAGGTTGCGAGCGGTCTGGAAAACGAAGGGTTCAAGGTGATCGATGGCCCGCTCACTAAGCGCCCGGGTCACTCGCAGGTAGGTCTCCTGAAGGAGGTCTTCGGCGGTGCTGTGATTGTTGACTATCCGCTCCAATGTGCGCAGCAGAGAGACTCGCTGGGCGATGAAGACGTGATTGAAGCGAGATTGACTCACGGGAGGACCTGATCCATTTCGAGCGAATGATAATGCTTATCATCCGCTCGAGTGGTCAAGTATTGATTTGTGAAGGTTTAGGCGCGGCCCAGCAGATAGGTCGCGTAATCGGGGATCCGATGTTCGTGCGCCTGCTCCATCATCGGGCTGCTGAGCAGGTAGTCGGCGCTGCATTCGTTGCAGGCGACGGGAATGTTCCAGACCGCCGCGACGCGCAATAACGCCTTGATGTCCGGGTCGTGCGGCTGTGGTTCGAACGGGTCCCAGAAGAACACCAGCATGTCGACCCGCTGCTCGGCGATTCGCGCACCGAGTTGCTGGTCGCCGCCCAATGGGCCGCTGATCATGCTCTCCACAGGCAAATCCAGGCGTTGTTGCAGCAACAACCCGGTGGTGCCGGTGGCGACCAGTTCATGCTGTGCGAGCCGGTCTTTCTGCCGCTCGGCCCAGTCCAGCAAAAACACTTTGCAATGGTCATGGGCGACCAAGGCAATACGTTTGCGCGCTGCCATGGTCTTTTGCGTAAAGCTGATACCGATCATCGGTGCTGCTCCTGCTTTTTCACGGCGGGTTATTCAGCGTTGCACAGCGCCAGGCAGTTATCGAGCATGCGGTTGGAGAAGCCCCATTCGTTGTCGTACCAGGCCAGCACCTTGAGCAGCTTGCCGCTGGACTTGGTGTGGTTGGCGTCAAAGATCGACGACAGCGGGTTGTGATTGAAGTCGCTGGAGACCAGCGGCAGGGTGTTGTAACCGAGAATTTTCGAATGCTGGCTGGCTTCTTTCAGCAGCGCGTTCACTTCATCGGCCGACGCTTCGCGCTTGAGTTGCACGGTCAGGTCCACCAGCGACACGTTGATGACCGGCACGCGTACCGACATGCCGGTCAGTTTGCCCGCCAGTTCCGGCAGCACCAGACCGACCGCTTCAGCCGCGCCGGTTTTGCTCGGAATCATGTTCTGGGTGGCCGAGCGCGCACGATACGGATCGACATGATAGACGTCGGTCAGGTGCTGATCGTTGGTGTAGGCGTGAATTGTGGTCATCAGGCCGCTTTCGATTCCCAGCTCGCGGTGCAACACCTGGGCCACCGGGGCCAGGCAGTTGGTAGTGCACGACGCATTGGAAATGATCTGGTGCGATTGGCGCAGAATGTCGTGGTTAACGCCATACACCACCGTGGCGTCGGCACCTTTGGCCGGGGCGGAGATGATCACTTTGCGTGCGCCGGCCGTAATATGCGCGGCGGCTTTGGCACGGTCGGTGAACAAACCGGTGCATTCGAATACGACGTCGATCTGCTCGGCAGCCCACGGCAACTCGGCCGGGTTGCGAATGGCGCTGACAGAAATACGGTCACCGTTGACGGTCAGGCTTTCCATATCATGCTGGACATCGGCATCGAACGTGCCGTGAACAGTGTCGTACTTGAGCAGATGAGCGTTCATCGCGCTGTCGCCCAGGTCATTGATGGCAACGATCTGCAGATCCTGGCGATAACCTTGGGTATACAGTGCGCGCAGGACGTTACGGCCAATTCGGCCAAAACCATTGATTGCGATTCGAAGAGTCATTTAACAGGGCCGCCGTCGTTTTGTTGTTGGAATTACAAGATTATTCGCATAAAAATAGAAAACAAGCCTTTTTAATGGCAATATTTTGTTCAATCTACAACGAGTGACCTGAATCAACTGGTCCGACCGATCAAGAAAACCGTCTGTCATCCCATCGACAACGGCTCTTGATCAGCATAGACAATCAGGTCGCCACATCCGTTAGCCTGGAGTTCTAAACATGCATCCCCGCGTCCTTGAGGTCACCGAACGGCTTATCGCCCGCAGCCGCGCCACGCGTGAGGCTTACCTTGCACTGATTCGTGGTGCTGCCAGCGACGGTCCCATGCGCGGCAAGCTGCAATGCGCCAACTTCGCCCACGGCGTGGCCGGTTGCGGCACCGACGACAAGAACAGTCTGCGGATGATGAACTCCGCGAACATTGCGATTGTTTCGTCCTATAACGACATGCTCTCGGCGCATCAGCCGTACGAAGTCTTTCCTGAACAGATCAAAAAGGCCCTGCGCGAAATCGGCTCCGTCGGCCAGTTCGCCGGCGGCACCCCCGCTATGTGCGATGGCGTGACCCAGGGCGAGCCAGGCATGGAACTGAGCCTGCCGAGCCGCGAAGTGATTGCCCTGTCCACTGCCGTGGCGCTGTCTCACAACATGTTCGACGGCGCGCTGATGCTCGGCATCTGCGACAAGATCGTCCCGGGCCTGATGATGGGCGCGTTGCGTTTCGGTCATCTGCCAACGATCTTCGTGCCGGGCGGGCCGATGGTCTCGGGCATTTCCAACAAGCAGAAGGCCGATGTGCGCCAGCGTTATGCCGAAGGCAAGGCCAGCCGCGAAGAGCTGCTGGAATCGGAGATGAAGTCCTACCATAGCCCGGGTACCTGCACCTTTTACGGCACCGCCAACACCAACCAGTTGCTGATGGAAGTCATGGGCCTGCACTTGCCGGGCGCCTCTTTCGTCAACCCGAACACTCCGTTGCGTGATGCCCTGACCCGCGAAGCCGCGCATCAGGTCACGCGTCTGACCAAGCAGAGCGGCGACTTCATGCCGATCGGCGAAATCGTCGACGAACGTTCGCTGGTTAACTCCATTGTGGCCCTGCACGCCACCGGCGGTTCGACCAACCACACGCTGCACATGCCAGCGATCGCCATGGCGGCGGGCATTCAACTGACCTGGCAGGACATGGCCGACCTCTCCGAGGTGGTGCCGACCCTGAGCCACGTCTACCCGAATGGCAAAGCCGACATCAACCACTTCCAGGCGGCGGGCGGCATGTCGTTTCTGATCCGCGAACTGCTGGAAGCCGGGCTGCTGCACGAAAACGTCAACACTGTTCTCGGTCATGGCCTGAGCCGCTACACCGTGGAACCATTCCTTGATAACGGTGAGCTGGTCTGGCGCGAAGGCCCGATCGAAAGCCTCGACGAAACCATCCTGCGTCCGGTGGCACGTGCGTTCTCGCCAGAGGGCGGCTTGCGGGTGATGGAAGGCAACCTCGGCCGCGGCGTGATGAAAGTGTCCGCTGTCGCGTTGGAAAACCAGGTCGTCGAAGCACCGGCCATGGTGTTCCAGGATCAGCAAGACCTGGCCGATGCGTTCAAGGCCGGTTTGCTCGAGAAGGATTTTGTCGCGGTGATGCGCTTCCAGGGCCCGCGCTCCAACGGCATGCCGGAGCTGCACAAGATGACGCCGTTCCTCGGCGTGCTGCAGGATCGCGGCTTCAAAGTGGCGCTGGTCACCGACGGGCGCATGTCCGGTGCGTCGGGGAAAATCCCGGCGGCGATTCACGTCAGCC
This sequence comes from Pseudomonas sp. BF-B-26, assembly GCF_019956495.1. NCBI lineage: Bacteria > Pseudomonadati > Pseudomonadota > Gammaproteobacteria > Pseudomonadales > Pseudomonadaceae > Pseudomonas > Pseudomonas sp. BF-B-26. The sequence continues at coordinate 11,400 of NZ_JAHBDP010000131.1, forward strand.
CCGAAGCCTATGTGGGCGGCGCTTTGGCGCGGGTCCAAGAGGGCGATATCATCCGCGTCGATGGCGTCAAAGGCACCCTGGAGCTTAAGGTGGACGCCGAAGAATTCGCAGCGCGCGAACCTGCCAAGGGCCTGTTGGGCAATAACATCGGCAGCGGTCGCGAACTGTTTGGTTTCATGCGCATGGCCTTCAGCTCCGCAGAGCAGGGCGCCAGCGCCTTTACTTCTGCCCTGGAGACGCTTAATTGAAACTGGCTTTGGTCGGTGACATCGGTGGGACCAACGCACGTTTCGCGTTGTGGAAAAACCAGCAGCTGGAATCGATCCAGGTGCTGGCAACGGCCGACCATGCCAGCCCGGAAGAGGCGATTGCCCTCTACCTGAGCGGGCTTGGCCTGGCGCCGGGTTCGATCGGTTCGGTGTGCCTGTCGGTGGCCGGTCCCGTCAGCGGTGATGAATTCAAGTTCACCAACAATCACTGGCGACTCAGCCGCAAGGGGTTTTGCAAGACCTTGCAGGTGGATCAACTGTTGCTGGTCAACGACTTCTCGGCCATGGCGCTGGGCATGACCCGTTTGCAGCCGGACGAGTTTCGGGTGGTCTGCGAAGGCACGCCGGAACCGTTGCGGCCGGCGGTGGTGATCGGTCCGGGGACGGGCCTCGGTGTCGGCACTTTGCTGGATCTGGGCGAAGGTCGTTTCGCCGCGTTGCCGGGGGAGGGCGGTCACGTCGATTTGCCGCTGAGCAGTCCGCGGGAAACTCAGTTGTGGCAGCACATCTTCAATGAGATTGGCCATGTCAGCGCCGAAACGGCGTTGAGCGGCAGCGGCTTGCCGCGGGTCTATCGGGCGATTTGTGCGGTGGACGGTCATGAACCTGTGCTCGAAACACCGGAAGCGATCACGGCTGCCGGCCTGGCCGGCGATCCAATTGCCCTGGAAGTGCTTGAGCAGTTCTGCTGCTGGCTGGGTCGTGTGGCCGGCAATAACGTGCTGACCACGGGCGCGCGCGGCGGTGTGTACATCGTCGGCGGGGTGATTCCACGGTTCGCCGATTTCTTCATTGAAAGCGGTTTTGCCCGGTGCTTTGCCGACAAGGGTTGCATGAGCGATTACTTCAAAGGCATCCCGGTATGGCTGGTGACGGCGCCGTATTCCGGCCTTGTTGGCGCGGGTGTGGCGCTCGACCAGGCTTGAAATGCGATCAAATGTGGGAGCGGGCTTGCTCGCGAATGCGGACTGACATTCAACAGAGATGTCGACTGATACACCGCTTTCGCGAGCAAGCCCGCTCCCACATGGGTTTTGTGGTGTTTGTAGAATCAGCGCTTAAGGCATAATCCGCCCAATTCAAACAACAAGGATGCCGCCCCTGTGAGCTCAGTCAACAAGTCGATTTTGTTGGTCGATGACGATCAAGAGATACGCGAGTTGCTGGACACCTACCTGACCCGCGCGGGTTTTCAGGTGCGAACCACGCCCGACGGCGCAGGCTTTCGTCAGGCGATGAACGAGGCGCCGAGCGATCTGGTGATCCTCGATGTGATGCTGCCGGACGAAGACGGCTTCAGCCTCTGCCGCTGGATCCGCCAGCACCCGCGTCAGGCGCAGGTGCCGATCATCATGCTCACCGCCAGCTCCGACGAGGCCGACCGCGTCATCGGTCTGGAATTGGGCGCCGACGATTACCTTGGCAAACCCTTCAGCCCGCGTGAATTGCAAGCGCGCATCAAAGCCCTGTTGCGTCGCGCGCAGTTCGGGCAGGAGCGTTCCGGCAGTGAAGTGCTGGCCTTCGATGACTGGCGGCTGGACATGGTCAGCCATCGCCTGTTCCACATCGACGGCGAAGAAGTGATTCTCTCCGGCGCCGATTTCGCGCTGCTGAAACTGTTCCTCGATCACCCCCAGGAAATCCTCGACCGCGACACTATCGGCAACGCCACCCGTGGCCGTGATTTGATGCCGCTGGATCGCATCGTCGACATGGCCGTCAGCCGGTTGCGCCAGCGCCTGCGCGACACCGAAAAACCGCCGCGACTGATCCGTACCGTGCGCGGCAGCGGCTACCAACTGGCCGCCAATGTGGTTGCCAGCAATGGCCACTGAATTTTTCCGCAAACTCGCCGCGCGGATTCCCGTGCCACGTTCGCTGCTCGGGCGGATGCTGTTGCTGACGCTGTTGGCAGTGTTGTTCGCCCAAACACTGTCGAGCGTGATCTGGGTCTCGCAACTGCGCGCCACCCAGCTTGAAGGGCTGGTCACCAGCGCCCGTAGCCTCGCTCATTCGATGACCGCCAGCGTCAGTTACTTCCGCTCTCTGCCAGTAGCGTTTCGGCCATTGGTACTCGACCAGTTGCGCAGCATGGGCGGCACCCGTTTTGTGGTGACGCTCAACGACAAACCCTTGGGCATGGAAGTGCTGCCGATCACCCCGCGCAAGGAAGCCGTACTCAAAGCGGTGGACGAAGTGTTGCGCCAGTCCCTGGGCCAGGACATTGATATCTCGGTGACCTTCGTCAGCCCCGAAGACCTGCGGATCTTCAACGGCGGTCTGAAACTCGATGAATTGCCGCGCTCCTGGGCGCATTACGCGCTGACCCTGGAGCCGGTGAACCCGCCGGTATTGGTCACGCAAATCCAGATGGCACCGGGCGAGTGGCTGTACATCGCCTCACTGTTGCCCGAGCCCTACACCAGTCTTGAAGAGCAAGGCCTGCCGGCGCAGCAAGTCTGGTTCATCGTGCTCACCAGCGGCTTCTTGCTGTTGTTCATTGGCCTGCTGGTGCACTGGCAGAGCCGGCCGCTCAAGCGTTTGGCGCGGGCAGCACGGGACATGTCCCTCGGCGCGGAAGTCGAGCCAGTGGCCGAGGGTGGCGGCAGTGAAGTGATCGAGGTCGGCCGCGCCTTCAATGCGATGCGCGAACGCATCAGCCGTTACCTGACCGAGCGCAGCCAGTTGTTCAGCGCGATTTCTCATGACTTGCGCACGCCGATTACCCGCTTGCGGTTACGCGTTGAATTGCTCGAAGACGAAACGCTGCAAGCCAAGTTCGGCCGTGATCTGGATGAGCTGGAGCTGCTGGTCAAAGGCGCGCTGCAATGCGTGAAAGACACCGACATCCACGAAAACATCGAGCCGGTGGACCTCAACCATGTGCTTGATTGTCTGGTGGAACCGTATCTGGCGCCCAACGGCAATGGTCGCGTTACTCAACAAGGGCGTGCGCTGGCGGCGTATCCGGGGAAGCCGCTGGCGCTCAAGCGTTGCATCGGCAACCTGATCGACAATGCCTTGAAGTATGGCCAGAAAGCGCATTTGCACATTGACGACGACCCGAGTGCGTTCATCCTGCATGTGGACGATGAAGGGCCCGGCGTGCCGGAACAGCGGATGGAACAGGTGTTCGAGCCGCACTTCCGCCTGGCCGGGCAGCAGCAGGGTTATGGGTTGGGGTTGGGGATTGCGCGAAATATTGCGCATAGCCATGGCGGTGAGGTCAGCCTGCAGAATTTGCGTGAAGGCGGGTTGAGGGTGACGTTGCATTTGCCTCGTAGTGTTGATTAGTTAGACCGCGTTATCGTTCTTCGCGAGCAAGCCCGCTCCCACAGCGGATTTGCGTCGTATACAAATCCACTGTGGGAGCGGGCTTGCTCGCGAAGGCGTCAGACCTTTCAACTCATTCCTCAGGCTGAATGTCACAACTCGGTGACATCACTCGCCCCCTTCGTTACAAGCCAGCCACCGCCCGTTGTTTAGACTGCCCCCAGTCATAACAACAAAAAAAGGCATCCCATGGACACCTTCCAACCCGCTTTCAGCAGTTGGCTGAACGCACCCGCCCATCAGCAATGGCTCGCCGCCGAAGGCCTGCGCCTGCTGGCGTTTGCCAAGGCTTCAACGCTTCCTGAAGGTTTCGGCAATCTTGATGAAAAGGGCTGCCTGCCAGCCAACGCCCACGCCGAAACCATGAACACCGCGCGCATGACCCACAGCTTCGCCATGGCCCACATTCAGGGCTTGCCGGGTTTCGCCGAGCTGGTGGATCACGGCGTCAAAGCCCTCAGCGGCCCATTGCGTGACGCCGAACATGGCGGCTGGTTCGCTGCCCCCGAGCACCGTGACGGCAACACCGATAAAGCCGCTTACCTGCACGCCTTTGTCGCGCTGGCCGCCAGTTCTGCGGTTGTCGCGCAGCGTCCCGGCGCGCAGGCCTTGCTCGACGATGCCATCCACATCATCGACGGGCATTTCTGGAGCGAGGAGGAGGGCGCGATGCGCGAATCCTTCAACCGCGACTGGAGTGAAGAGGAAAGCTATCGCGGCGCCAACAGCAACATGCACGCCACCGAAGCCTTTCTTGCGTTGGCGGATGTCACTGACGACAACCGCTGGCTGATCCGCGCCCAGCGCATCGTCGAGCGCGTCATCCACGGTCACGCCGCTGCCAACGATTACCTGGTGGTCGAGCATTTCGACCGCGACTGGCAACCCTTGCGCGAATACAACCACGACAACCCGGCCGATGGTTTTCGCCCCTACGGCACCACGCCGGGTCACGGTTTCGAATGGGCCCGGCTGATACTGCATCTCGAAGCGGCGCGGGTTAAGGCCGGGATGCTGACGCCGGGCTGGCTCGCCAGCGACGCGCAAAAACTCTTCGACCACAACTGCCGTCACGGCTGGGATGTCGACGGGGCGCCGGGGATTGTCTACACCCTCGACTGGGACAATCGCGCCGTGGTTCGCCATCGCCTGCACTGGACCCATTGCGAAGCCAGCGCCGCCGCCAGCGCGCTGCTTAAACGCACCGGAGATGCGCAATACGAACGCTGGTATCGACTGTTTTGGGAATTCTGCGACAGCCATTTCATCGATCGCGAAAGCGGTAGCTGGCGCCACGAGCTCGATCCGCAGAACCGCCCGAGCGCCGATATCTGGGCGGGCAAACCCGACCTTTATCACGCCTGGCAAGCCGTACTGGTCCCGCGGTTGCCTCTGGCGCCAAGCATGGCGACTGCCCTGGCACAGTTATCCCAGAGCGCTCCTGTGTAACCATGTGGTGACATTCGAACGTCCCTTCGTTACCTGCGAAGGGATCACTCCTGTTTAGAATCCTATGCAGCGCAAGCACCAGACTTGCATGCATAACAACAAGAAAGGTACTACTAGATGAATGCGATTTCTCGCCTCGCTACTGTCATTTCTCTCGCTTCACTGCTTCCCCTGTCTGCATTCCCGCTGAGTACGCTTGCTGCCGATTCCAAAGGTTCGGTGGAAGTCGTTCACTGGTGGACCTCTGGTGGTGAAAAGGCTGCGGTCGATGTCCTGAAGGCCCAAGTCGAAAAAGACGGCTTTACCTGGAAGGACGGCGCAGTCGCCGGTGGCGGCGGTTCCACTGCCATGACCGTACTCAAAAGCCGCGCCGTCGCCGGCAACCCGCCGGGCGTTGCACAGATCAAAGGTCCGGACATCCAGGAGTGGGGCAGCACTGGCCTGCTCAGCACCGACACCCTCAAAGAGGTTTCCAAGTCCGAAGGCTGGGATGGCCTGCTGTCGAAGAAAGTCTCCGACACCGTCAAGTACGAAGGTGACTACGTCGCCGTGCCGGTGAACATTCACCGCGTCAACTGGCTGTGGATCAACCCGGAAGTCTTCAAGAAAGCCGGGATCGAAAAAGCCCCGACTACCCTCGAAGAATTCTATGCCGCCGGCGACAAGCTCAAAGCCGCAGGCTTCATCGCACTTGCCCACGGTGGCCAGCCTTGGCAGGACAGCACCGTGTTTGAAGACGTGGTGCTCTCGGTCATGGGCGCTGACGGTTACAAGAAAGCCCTGGTAGACCTGGATCAGAAAACCCTTTCGGGTGCCGAGATGACCAAGTCGTTCGCGGAGCTTAAAAAACTCACAGGCTACATGGACCCTAACCGCGCCGGTCGTGACTGGAACATCGCGGCGGCCGACGTCATCAACGGCAAGGCCGGTATGCAGATGATGGGCGACTGGGCCAAGAGCGAATGGACCGCTGCCAAGAAAGTAGCGGGCAAGGACTACCAGTGCGTGCCATTCCCGGGCACCGAAAAAGCCTTCACCTACAACATCGATTCCCTGGCGGTGTTCAAGCTCAAGGCCGATCGCAAAGGTGACATCGCCGCTCAACAAGACCTGGCCAAGGTCGCGCTGGGCAAAGACTTCCAGAAAGTCTTCAGCATCAACAAAGGCTCGATCCCGGTGCGTACCGACATGCTTAACGATATGAGCGGTCTGGGCTTCGATTCCTGCGCTCAAGCGGCGGCCAAGGATTTCCTTGCAGACGAGAAGACTGGCGGCCTGCAACCGAGCATGGCGCACAACATGGCCACTTCCCTGGCCGTGCAGGGCGCGATTTTCGATGTGGTGACCAACTTCATGAATGACAAGAATGCTGATCCGGCGACGGCCAGCAAGCAACTGGCATCGGCCGTCAAAGCCGCCCAGTAATCCCTGACACCGCGTGTCCCCATGTGGGAGCGGGCTCGCTCGCGAAGACGGACTGACATTCAACATGGATGTCGACTGACACACCGCTTTCGCGAGCAAGCCCGCTCCCACAAGGGATCGCCGTGCGGATTTCATTTCTCTTCACCTGGATTATCCCGATGAGCTCTGTGGCGGTTTTCAGCAAAGCCTCACCGTTCGACGCACTGCAGCGCTGGCTCCCCAAACTGGTTTTGGCGCCAAGCATGCTGATCGTCCTGGTTGGTTTTTACGGTTACATCATCTGGACATTCGTTTTGTCCTTCACCAATTCGAGCTTCATGCCGAGCTACAAATGGGTCGGCCTGCAGCAATACATCCGCCTGATGGACAACGATCGCTGGTGGGTCGCGAGCAAAAACCTCGCGGTCTTCGGTGGCATGTTCATCGGCATCAGCCTGGTGCTCGGCGTGTTCCTCGCGGTGCTGCTGGATCAGCGCATTCGCAAGGAAGGTTTCATCCGCACCGTTTACCTGTACCCGATGGCGCTCTCGATGATCGTTACCGGTACCGCGTGGAAATGGCTGCTCAACCCAGGGCTGGGCCTGGACAAGATGCTGCGTGACTGGGGCTGGGAAGGCTTCCGTCTCGACTGGCTGGTGGATCAGGATCGCGTGGTGTATTGCCTGGTGATCGCCGCCGTGTGGCAAGCCTCCGGGTTTGTGATGGCGATGTTCCTGGCCGGCCTGCGGGGTGTCGATCAATCGATCATCCGTGCCGCGCAAGTCGACGGTGCGAGCCTGCCGACCATCTATTTGAGAATCGTGTTGCCGAGCCTGCGCCCGGTGTTCTTCAGCGCCTTCATGATCCTTGCGCACATCGCGATCAAGAGCTTCGACCTGGTGGCGGCAATGACCGCTGGCGGCCCGGGCTACTCGTCCGACCTGCCCGCGATGTTCATGTATTCCTTCACTTTCAGCCGTGGCCAGATGGGCATTGGTTCGGCCAGCGCCATGATGATGCTGGGCGCGATCCTGGCGATTCTGGTGCCGTACCTGTACTCCGAATTGCGAGGCAAACGCCATGAGTAATCAACTCGGCAAACCAGCCTTGAGCTTCAGCCGAATCGCCATCTACGCCACGCTGTTGCTGGCCGCCGCGATCTACCTGATCCCGCTGGTGGTGATGCTGCTGACCAGTTTCAAATCCCCGGAAGACATCCGCACCGGCAACCTGCTGAGCTGGCCGCAAGTGATTGACGGCATCGGCTGGATCAAGGCGTGGGACGTGGTCGGCGGCTACTTCTGGAACTCGGTGAAAATCACCGTGCCGGCGGTTCTGATCTCCACCTTCATCGGCGCCATGAACGGTTACGTGCTGTCGATGTGGCGCTTCCGGGGTTCGCAACTGTTCTTCGGTCTGCTGCTGTTCGGCTGCTTCCTGCCGTTCCAGACCGTGCTGTTGCCAGCCTCGTTCACCCTCGGCAAGTTCGGCCTGGCCAACACCACCACCGGCCTGGTGCTGGTGCACGTGGTCTACGGCCTGGCGTTCACCACGCTGTTCTTCCGCAACTACTACGTGAGCATTCCGGATGCGCTGGTCAAGGCTGCACGCCTTGATGGCGCGGGCTTCTTCACGATTTTCTGGAAGATCCTGCTGCCGATGTCGATCCCGATCGTGATGGTCTGCCTGATCTGGCAGTTCACTCAGATCTGGAATGACTTCCTGTTCGGCGTGGTCTTCGCCAGTGGCGATGCCCAGCCGATTACCGTGGCCCTGAACAACCTGGTCAACACCAGCACCGGGGCCAAGGAATACAACGTTGATATGGCCGCCGCGATGATCGCCGGGCTGCCGACACTGCTGGTCTACATTTTCGCTGGCAAGTATTTCCTGCGTGGGCTGACGTCCGGCGCGGTCAAGGGGTAGAACAATGGCAACTCTCGAATTACGCAACGTCAACAAGACCTACGGCGCCGGTTTGCCGGACACCCTGAAAAACATCGAACTGAAGATCGATGACGGTGAGTTCCTGATCCTGGTTGGCCCGTCGGGCTGCGGTAAATCCACGCTGATGAACTGCATCGCCGGTCTGGAAAACATCAGCGGCGGCGCGATCCTGGTGGATGACGCCGACATCAGCGGCATGAGCCCGAAAGATCGTGACATCGCCATGGTGTTCCAGTCCTACGCGCTGTACCCGACGATGAGCGTGCGCGACAACATCGCGTTCGGCCTGAAGATTCGCAAAATGCCAGCTGCCGAAATCGACGAAGAAGTCGCTCGCGTGGCCAAGCTGTTGCAGATCGAACATTTGCTCGCCCGTAAACCCGGTCAGCTCTCCGGTGGCCAGCAACAGCGCGTGGCGATGGGCCGTGCCCTGGCGCGGCGGCCGAAGATTTACCTGTTCGACGAACCGCTGTCCAACCTCGACGCCAAGCTGCGCGTCGAGATGCGCACCGAAATGAAACTGATGCACCAGCGCCTGAAAACCACCACGGTCTACGTGACCCACGACCAGATCGAAGCCATGACCCTGGGCGACAAAGTGGCGGTGATGAAGGACGGGATCATTCAGCAATTCGGTACGCCGAAAGACATCTACAACAACCCGGCCAACCTGTTCGTGGCGAGCTTCATCGGTTCGCCGCCGATGAACTTCATCCCCCTGCGTTTGCAGCGCAAGGACGGTCGTCTGCTGGCGCTGCTCGACAGCGGTCAGGCGCGCTGCGAATTGCCATTGGGGATGCAGGACGCCGGGCTCGAAGACCGTGAAGTGATCCTTGGCATGCGCCCGGAGCAGATCGTTTTGGCGGGTAGCGAGCCGAATGGTTTGCCGATCATTCGCGCCGAAGTCCAGGTCACCGAGCCAACCGGTCCCGACACCCTGGTGTTCGTCAATCTCAACGAAACCAAAGTCTGCTGCCGTCTGGCGCCGGACGTTGCACCGGCCGTGGGCGAGACCCTGACCCTGCAATTCGATCCATCGAAAGTGCTGTTGTTCGATGCCAAGACCGGGGAGCGCCTGGGGGTGGCCGGTCAGCCGCAAGCCGAAACCCGGTCTGCGAACGTCGCACAATTCAAAGGTCGCTGAAGATCAGAAATGTGGGAGCGGGCTTGCTCGCGAAGGCGGTCTGACATTCAACAGGGATGTCGATTGATACACCGCATT
>NZ_JAHBDP010000132.1:0-20632 GCF_019956495.1 Pseudomonas sp. BF-B-26
AACTACAACGGCGCCGTGCCGCAAGTCAGCTACACCACCAACACTGGCTCGACCAGCACCCTGGACCTGAACGTCACTCCGGTCGACGACGCGAGCGTGCTGACCGCCGATGCCCAAACCATCGCTGAAGACACCGTCGCCACCGGCAATGTGCTGAGCAATGACAGCGATGTCGAAAGCACCCTGAGTGTCGCGACATTCACCGTACAAGGCGTCACCGGTTCCTTTACCGCGGGTCAAGTCGCGACTATCGCCGGCGTCGGCACAGTGACTATCGCCGCCAATGGCGACTACAGTTTCACCCCAACGGCGAACTGGAATGGCACCGCTCCGCAGATCAGCTACACCACCAACACCAATTCCAGCAGCACGCTGGACATCACGGTCAACTCGGTCAACGACGCTCCGACCGTCAGCACTACCTCGGCCACTGGTAATGAAGATCAATTGATCGCCGTACAACTCGGCGGCAATGACATCGACGGCACTGTCGGGCACTTCAACCTGACCAGCCTGCCGGCCAACGGTGTGTTTTACGCTGACGCCGCCGGGACCATCGCGTTGACTGCCAGCAGTGTCATCTCCGCAACCGCCAACGGCGCTACGGTTTACTTCAAGCCTACCGGCGACTGGAGTGGCACCACCCAATTCACCTACACCTCGACCGATAACCAGGGCATGCCCTCTGCGTCTTCGGAAACCGGCACCATTGTCGTCGCGCCAATAACCGATACCCCAAGCCTGTCACTGACGGGTGGCGGTACGGTCGTCTCGACCGACTTCCAGGAAGTCGCTCTGAACGGCGCCGTTGGCGACGTCAATGTCAGCCAGCTCGGCAACGGCGTTTGGCACACTGACAACAGCGGTGGCATGGTCGAAATCGGCAAGGCCAGCGTCTATGGTGCCGGGGGCGATAACCAGGTCATTGAACTGGAGCGCAACGCCGGCGATGCGAGCAACCTCTACACCACTATCGATGCCAAGGCCGGCAGCACCTATAACGTGTCGTTCGACTATGCACCGCGTGCAGGTGTGGTGAATTCGCACATCAATGTGTACTGGGGCGGCCAACTCATTGGCACCTTGAACACCACGACCACCGGCATGCAGCACTACAGTTTCGACATTCCGGTCACTGCCGATGGCAACCAGAAACTCGAGTTCCGCGCCGGGGACAGAAATAGCCTGGGCGGCGTGCTGGACAACATCGATGTCACCCAGGTGCTCAACTCGGGCCTTGAAGACCACGCGATCCTGTTGTCGACCATCCAGGCCCACACCAACGACGTCGATGGTTCGGAAACACTCACTCTCACCCTGAACGGCTTGCCGACGGGTTCAAGGCTCACCGACGGCACCCACACCTTCAATGCTGCCGACGGCTCGACGTCGGTGGACATTACTGGTTGGAACCTGTCCACACTCAAGCTGACACCGCCGACGAACTTCAATGGCGACATCCCCCTGACCGTGACGGCCACCGCCAAAGACGGCGATGCCCCAAGCGCCAGCACCTCGCTGCCGTTGGTGGTGCATGTCGGTGCCGTCGATGACGCAAGCGTGCTGCAGGCGGACAAGATCACCGTCGACGAAGACCACAACGCGACCGGCAACGTGCTGGGCAACGACAGCGATGTCGATAACGTCCTGAGCGTCACCAGCTTCAACGTGACCGGGGTCAACGGCAGCTTCACGGCGGGCCAGACCGCGACCATTAGCGGTGTCGGAACGCTGATCATCGCCAGCAACGGCGACTACACCTTCCAGCCGGCTGCCGACTGGAATGGCAACGTTCCACAGGTGACATACACCACCAACACCGGCTCGAGCAGTACCCTGAACATCAGTGTTACGCCGGTGAACGACAACTTCACCGACGTCAGCGAAACCGTCACCGTTAACGAAGACTCCGTGGCTACCGGCAGCGTACTGTCGGGCACTTTGAGCGTCGACGGCCCGGTCAGCGTGGTCAACTTCACTGTCGGTGCGACCACTTATGTGGCAGGCAGCACGGCGACTATCGCCAACGTCGGCACCCTGGTGATCGGGGTGAACGGGGCTTACACCTTCACCCCGGCCGCCGACTACAACGGCACGGTGCCGACGGTCAGCTACACCGTCACCGATGGTTCGGGCAGCAACGTTACCTCGACCCTGAACATCAGCGTCACCCCGGTCAACGACAACTTCACCGACGTCAGCGAAACCGTCACCGTTAACGAAGACACCTTGGCCACCGGCAACGTGTTGGCGGGTACTTCGAGCGTCGACGGCCCGGTCAGCGTGGTCAACTTCACCGTCGGTACGACCACTTATGTGGCAGGCAGCACGGCGACCATTGCCAACGTCGGTACCCTGGTCATCGGGGTGAACGGGGCTTACACCTTCACCCCGGCCGCCGACTACAACGGCACGGTTCCAACGGTCAGCTACACCGTCACCGACGGTTCGGGCAGCAACGTTACCTCGACCCTGAACATCAGCGTCACCCCGGTCAACGACAACTTCACCGACGTCAGCGAAACCGTCACCGTTAACGAAGACACCTTGGCCACCGGCAACGTGTTGGCGGGTACATCGAGCGTGGATGGCCCGGTCAGCGTGGTCAACTTCACCATTGGCGGGACTACTTACGCAGCAGGCGCCACGGCGGATATCGCCAACGTCGGCACCCTGGTGATCGGGGCAAGCGGTACGTACACCTTCACGCCGGCGGCCAACTACAACGGCACGGTGCCGACGATCAGCTACACCGTCACCGACGGTTCCGGATCTGACGTCACCTCGACCCTGAACATCAGCGTCACCCCGGTCAACGACAACTTCACCGACGCCAGCGAAACCGTCACCGTTAACGAAGACACCCTGGCTACCGGCAACGTGTTGGCGGGTACATCGAGCGTGGATGGCCCGGTCAGCGTGGTCAATTTCACCATTGGCGGGACTACTTACGCAGCAGGCGCCACGGCGAATATCGCCAACGTCGGCACCCTGGTGATCGGGGCAAGCGGTACGTACACCTTCACTCCGGCGGCCAACTACAACGGCACGGTGCCGACGATCAGCTACACCGTCACCGACGGTTCTGGATCTGACGTCACCTCGACCCTGAACATCAGCGTCACCCCGGTCGACGACAGCTTCACCGACGTCAGCGAAACCGTCACCGTTAACGAAGACACCTTGGCCACCGGCAACGTGTTGGCGGGTACTTCGAGCGTCGACGGTCCGATCAGCGTGGTCAACTTCACCGTCGGTGCGACCACTTATGTGGCAGGCGCCACGGCGACTATCGCCAACGTCGGCACCCTGGTCATCGGGGCGAACGGGACTTACACCTTCACGCCGGCCGCCGACTACAACGGCACGGTGCCGACGGTCAGCTACACCGTCACCGACGGTTCGGGCAGCAACGTCAGCTCGACTCTGAACATCAGCGTCACCCCGGTCGACGACAGCTTCACCGACATCAGCGAAACCGTGACCACCAGCGAAGACGCCCTGGTGACCGGCAGCGTCCTCACCGGCACCAACAGCGTCGACGGCCCGGTCAGCGTGCTCAATTTCACGGTTGGCGGTACCCAGTACCAGGCCGGTGAAACCGCGACCATCGCCAACGTCGGCACCCTGGTCATCGGGGCGAGCGGTGCTTACACCTTCACCCCGGCCGCCGACTACAACGGCACAGTGCCAACGGTCAGCTACACCGTCACCGACGGTTCCGGCAGCAATGTCAGCTCGACCCTGAATATCAGCGTCACCCCGGTCGACGACAGTTTCACCGACATCAGCGAAACCGTGACCACCAGCGAAGACGCCCTGGTGACCGGCAGCGTGCTCACGGGTACCAGCAGCGTCGATGGTCCGGTCAGCGTGGTCAACTTTACCGTCGGTGCGACCACTTACGCGGCAGGCGCCACGGCGACTATCGCCAACGTCGGTACTCTGGTGATCGGGGCGAACGGGGCTTACACCTTCACCCCGGCCGCCGACTACAACGGCACGGTTCCAACGGTCAGCTACACCGTCACCGACGGTTCGGGCAGCAACGTCAGCTCGACGCTGAACATCAGCGTCACCCCGGTCAACGACAACTTCATCGACGCCAGCGAAACGATCTCCACCCTGGAAGACACCGCCATTACCGGCAGCGTTCTCACCGGCACGAGCAGCGTTGATGGCCCGGTCAGCGTGGTCAACTTCACCGTCGGTGCGACCACTTACGCAGCAGGCGCCACGGCGACCATCGCCAACGTCGGCACCCTGGTCATCGGGGCGAACGGGGCTTACACCTTCACGCCGGCCGCCGACTACAACGGCAGCGTGCCGACGGTCAGCTACACCGTCACCGACGGTTCGGGTAGCAACGTTACTTCGACGCTGAACATCAGCGTCACCCCGGTGAACGACAACTTCACCGACGTCAGCGAAACCGTCACCGTTAACGAAGACACCTTGGCCACCGGCAACGTGTTGGCGGGCACTTCAAGCGTCGACGGCCCGGTCAGCGTGGTCAACTTCACCGTCGGTGCGACCACCTATGCAGCAGGCGCCACGGCGACTATCGCCAACGTCGGCACCCTGGTCATCGGGGCGAACGGGGCTTACACCTTCACGCCGGCCGCCGACTACAACGGCAGCGTGCCGACGGTCAGCTACACCGTCACCGACGGTTCGGGCAGCAACGTGACCTCGACGCTGAACATCAGCGTCACCCCGGTCAACGACAACTTCATCGACGCCAGCGAAACGATCTCCACCCTGGAAGACACCGCCATTACCGGCAGCGTCCTCTCCGGCACGAGCAGCGTCGACGGCCCGGTCAGCGTGGTCAACTTCACCATCGGCGGGACTACTTACGCAGCAGGCGCCACGGCGAATATCGCCAACGTCGGCACCCTGGTGATCGGGGCGAGCGGTGCGTACGCCTTCACTCCGACCGCCAACTACAACGGCACAGTGCCGACGGTCAGCTACACCGTCACCGACGGTTCGGGCAGTAATGTCACCTCGACCTTGAACATCAGCGTTACCCCGGTTGATGACCCGAGTGTGCTGACTGCCGACATCAACACAGTTCTCGAGGACAAGATCGCTACCGGTAACGTACTGACTAACGACCGCGATGTGGATAACGTCCTGAGCGTGGCCAAGTTCACGGTGGGTGGCACCGAGTACACGGCAGGCGCCACGGCGACCATCGCCAACATCGGCACCTTGGTGCTTGCGGCAAACGGGGCTTACACCTTCACCCCGGTCAGCAACTGGAGCGGCCAGGTTCCGACGGTGACCTACACCACCAGCACCGGTTCACACACCACCCTGGAAATCAATGTGACCGCGGTCGCAGATGCACCGATCGTGACCGCCACCACGACTCAGGTGGCCGAGAACAGCAGCATTGCGTTGGGCTTGAAGGTAACGTCGCCGGACACTGATGGTTCTGAAACCCAGACCATCACCACCATCGGCGGCATCCCGGCAGGTGCGACCCTGACCGACGGCACGCACACCTTCACAGGCACGACCGGTAACGCTGTTGTCGACCTCAGCGGGTGGGATGTGAGCAAGTTGAGCTACACCCCGGCACCGTACGCCACCGGTACCAACACGCTGACCGTTACGGCCGTCTCGACCGAAAGCCAGGGTGATTCGGCCACCAGTTCGATACAGATTCCGATCACGATCAATCCCGCGGTCTACAACGCTGTCACCGCCACGGCGGCTGATGACACCATCACCGGCACCAGCGGCAACGACATCATGGTCGCCGACATCGGCGGGCTGACCGTGGTGCCGGGCACCAATTACAACATCGCGTTCATGGTCGACAGCTCGGGCAGCATGAGCGCGTCGTCGATCAACTCAGCCAAGGACTCGCTGACCTCGGTGTTCAACACCCTCAAGCAGAGCATGGGCGGCAACTCGGGCACCGTGAACATCTTCCTGGTGGACTTCGATACCCAGGTCAACAAGTCGGTATCGGTCAACCTGAACGATCCGAACGCCCTGACCGCGCTCAAATCGGTACTGGACTCGATGTCGTCCGGCGGTGTGACCAACTACGAAGATGTATTCAAAACCACGGCCAATTGGTTCCAGAGCGCTGACGCCGTGGCCAACACCGGGGCGAAGAACCTCACGTACTTCATCACCGACGGCCAGCCGAACTACTACCAGAGTGGCGAACAGACCAACCCGACGCTGTACGGCAACGTGAAGCTCGATGACGTGGTGAAAACCAGCAATTACAAGCCGGGAGATACCTTCTCCACGACAATCGACAGTACTCACAAACTGACCATCGACAGTGAAGGGAATGCGACGCTGTACACCTTAAACGGCTCCAAGAGCTGGAAAGCCAGTGACGTGGGAACCGTACACGCTCAAGGCGACGGTACTTACGAGTTGTCCTACACGACGGGCAGCGGCAGTGATCAGACGATTGTCGACAACTCCGCCTCCAGCTTCGCGCTGCTGAGCAATGTGTCCAACGTTGAAGCCATTGGTCTGAACAAGGGCGTCACCCTTGCCGACTTGAGCCCGTACGACTCGGACCATACGCCGCAAACCAACATTGATCCGAGTAACTTGGCCAACTCGATCATCGGTCACACCGAAGCGACGCAACCAGGTTCCGACACGGTAAATGGCGGTGACGGCAACGACATCCTGTTCGGCGACCTGGTGAGTTTCAACGGCATTGCCGGCGAGGGTTATCAGGCGATGCAGGCGTTCGTCGCCCAGCAAACCGGCGTGGACGTCAGCAAAGTCACCACCAGCAACGTGCACCAGTTCATCACCGAGCACTACACCGCGTTCGATGTGTCCGGGGCGCATGACGGTAATGACTCACTGCTGGGCGGTACCGGCAATGACATTCTCTTCGGCCAGGGTGGCAATGACCTTCTCGACGCCGGCAAGGGCAATGACATCCTGCTCGGTGGCAGCGGTAACGATTCGCTGATGGGCGGTCAGGGCAACGATCTTCTGATCGGTGGTTCGGGTGGCGACACCTTCGTCTGGAAGGCCGGTGACACTGGCAGCGACGTGATCAAGGACTTCAAGGCCAGCGAGGGTGATCGCATCGACCTGCACGATCTGCTGCAGGGGGAAACCGGCAGCACCATCGACAACTTCCTGAAGATCACCACCGTGGACGGCGTTTCGTCCCTGCAAGTCAGCTCCGCCGGCAAGTTCAACGGCGCTGACGCTGCAGCGGCGCAACCCGATGTGACGATCAAACTGGAAGGCAACAACTGGTCCAGCGCCAGCATCAACTCGTTGATTGCCGGCAGTGACCCGACCATCAAAATCGATCACAACAACAGCTGATCCAACGAAAAACGGCCACCCTTATGGGGTGGCCGTCACGTTTGCGCCCAACACCCCGGTGACGATTTCGTCGCCGCACCGCATACTCGCGTCCAGTTGGCCTATGCTGCTGAAAGCATGATGCGGGTCCATTTCCGAGGGATGTTCAATGTTCTACGTGCAACGCGATGCGCAAGGTCAGTTAGTGCGCGTGGAAGCCACGGCCTACGCCGAGGCCACGGAAACGCTGCCGGCCGATCACCATGAAATCCAGGACTGGTATGCCCACGAAGTGGTGGAAACCAGCCTCAAACAGCTCAAACAGAGCGACCTGGAAATGATCCGGGTACTCGACGACTTGATCCAGGTGCTGACCAGCAAAGGCGTGATCCGCGTCACCGACCTGCCGCCGGCCGCACAAGCCAAGCTGATGGACCGGACCCAGGCCCGTGAGGCGTTGGGCGGGTTGAGTCAATTGATCGATGATGATGAGACGGGGTTGATCTAAGGCCCCATTGTTGTTGTCTGTTCGGACGCCTTCGCGAGCAAGCCCGCTCCCACAGGGGATTCGGTTGTACGCACCATTGCGGTACAACGCATAACCAATGTGGGAGCGGGCTTGCTCGCGAAGGCGGACTGATTGACGATTCAGCTATAAAGCCTCACTGCCAAGGCTTCGGCTCACCAAACAATTGCCCCTGAACCCCATACAACCCCATCTCACGAATCACCATCAACTCCCCTTCCGTCTCGACCCGCTCGGCAATCAACGGCAAATCGATGCTGTGCGCCGCCCGCTGAATTGCCTCGATGAACAGGCGCTTGTCACTCTCCTGATCAATCGCCCGGATGTAACTGCCGTCGATCTTCAGATACGCCAACCCAAGCCGCGCCAGGTTGCCGATCATGCTGAAGCGCCCGCCAAAGCGTTGCAGGCTCAGGGAGAACCCGAGTTCGCGCAGGCGTCGCGTCAGCTCTTCCAGCGTGGCTTGCTCCGGCAACTGCTCCTCACCGATTTCCAGGGTCAATCGCTCCCCGAGATCCGAATGCTGACGCAGCATTTCGAAGACTTTATTCAATACCTGCGGATCGGCCAGCGTCGCTGAAGACAGGTTCAGCGCCAGCGACTCTTTATGGCCGGCCATTTGCTCAAGCACCAGCTCCAACATCAGCCGATCAAGTCGCGCGGTCCAGCCAAAACGCTCGAGCCACGGCAGGAAGCGCCCGGCGGGAATGGTCTGGCCCTCGTCGTCGATCAAACGCGACAGCACCTTGTAATGCAGCACCAACTGCGTGTCCTGGGCGGCCACCACCGGCTGGAAATACAGCTCGAAACGCCGCTGATTCAACGCCTGATCCAACAATTTATGCCAGGCATGATGGTCATCGCCGACGCTGGCCGAGGCGCTGTGATCCAGGCAGACCCAGCTCGAATCGCCCTGGCCTTCTGCCTGAGCCAACGCCTGATCGCCCAACCCAAGCACCGCTTGCGGGGAGTCGCCATACGCAAACGGCGCCAGCCCGATCGAGGCCACCGAGGCCACGTCGGTGGCGCCCGTCGCGTGCAGGCTCGCCAAGGCACTGTCAAGGTTCTGCGCCAGTTGCAGCGCTTCTTCGCGCACCAGCCCCGGCGCCAACACGGCAAACTCACCGCCGCGAATCCGCGTCACGAGGTTCAGGGTTTCCGGGTATTTGGCGCACTCTCGGGACAACTGCTCGCCAACCGCTTTCAACAACTGGTCAGTGCGTTGACCACCCAACCGCTGGTTCAACCCGGCCAGGTCACTGACCCGCAATAGCAGCAAATAACCGGAACTCGCCTGCTCCGGATTGCTCACTCGGGCGTTCAATTGCATCTCGAAATAACGACGGTTGGCCAGCCCCGTCAGGTTGTCCTGATAGGACTCGGCCCGCAGTTTTTCACTGCGCTCGGCCTGTTCCTGGAACAGCGCCTTAAGCTTCTCGACCATCTGGTTCATGGCCTGCACGACACGCCGCAGTTCCGGCGTGCGCGGCAGTTGCGGCAGGCTGAGGAATTCGCGGCGAGCGATGGCGTGAGATTGCTTGACCATGTAATCCAGCGGCTTCAGTTGCCGACGCAACAACAGCGCGCCCAGCACCGCGCTCACCGCACCGCAGATCAGCAACCAGCCAAGACTGCCCAGCGCGCTCTGCCAGAGCTTGGCCAACGCGAACATCGGGTGGCTGACCACCTCGACCCGCGCCGCCTGCTCCCAGCCACGGCTGACGAGGGCATCACCACCGGCTGCTTCCAGCCCGATCATTTTGACGAACCAGTCCGGCACGTTGTTCACCGCTGGAATGCCGCTGCGCTCGACGAGCGTCTGATCGGTCTTGAGGTCGACCACGCGGATGCTCGCGTAATAACCGCTGTCGAAGATCGAACTGACCAGCAACTCGACCATCGCCGGGTCGTCGATGTTCGGTGTCAGGGACAGCGCCAATGCCGTCGCGGCATCCTGGGCGTGGGAGCGCAGCTGATTGACGTATTGGGTGCGCGAGCTTTCCAGGCTGACCACGAAGCTACCGGTGAAGGCGATCACCAGGAATAGACAGATAGCGATCAACAGCTGTTTGAACAAAGACATCTGAGCGCGTGCTCCTAGTTAGTCGTCTCGACCGGGAAACCTTCGGCCTGCATTTTCTTCAACACGTCCTGCCAACGAGACAGGCGTTTGGTGTCACCGACCTTCTTGTTGCCCTTGGCGCCCGGCAACCACAACCCTTCGGCATTAAAAGAGTAGACCGGCAGCAAATCGGTTCGCTGGCTGGCCGGTTTGATCGCATCGATCAGGCTGTCGAGTACCAGCGGCATGGCCTCGGGGCTTGAGTAGTAGGTCAACACCATGTGCGCCCGATTCAGGCGCAAGGCCTTGACGTAAGTAATACGCAGCTTGTCACTGGCGACGCCGAGATGACGCAGGCTGAAATACTTGGCGATCGCGTAGTCTTCGCAATCGCCGGCGCCCTTCCAAAGAGCCTCGATGGGTGTTTCCCAATAATCGACCTCGTGCCACAGGTCGATGTCTTCCTCGTAACGCATCTGTTTGTTGAAGAATTGATTGACCACTTTAAGCTGTTCGAGCTCGCCAACTTGCTTTTGCGTGACCAATAAGTGCTGCCAGGCATCAATGCGTGGCTGTCCTTCGCCCAATGGCCCGTACAATGCCTGCGCGCGACGGCTGATCAGCGAAAAATCCCAATCGGCATGCAGCCCGCCCAGCATAACGCCGGCCAGCAGCAACGCGCAGCACAGCCAGCGCAAAGTCCGAGGGATCGCGAAACGTACCGCCAATGCGAGGCATCCTGATGAGACAGGTGGAAATGGGTCGATGGTGCAGGTTAGCCCGGTAAAAGACAATGGCACGGTGAGATCACTGCTGGCGCGCTAAACTTTGTATGGCAGGTGCAATAAAAAACATCGGGGCCACCTCAGGGCGATATTTTGTCCGTTTGACAACCTGTCAGGCAGTCACTAGTGTCCCCTTGGATCCAAATTTATTTCACTCAAACAGGGTGCGTAGTTGTGACACAGAAGCCCAATCCTCTGAACAGCATCAAGGTCAACGGGCCGATTCCCGCTCACTTGGCACGCTCGGTGATCGAAGAAACGCTGCGTTCGGCCATTCTCGACGGTCGCATTCCCTGCGGCACCGCCCTGCGTCAGCAAGATTTGGCCGATCTTTTCGGTGTCAGCCGCATGCCGGTGCGCGAAGCCTTGCGCCAGCTCGAAGCGCAGGCGCTGCTCAACGTCATCGCCCATAAAGGTGCAGTGGTCGCACCGCTGGTTCAGGGCGATGCCGTGGAAACCTATGCGCTGCGGATCCTGCTGGAATCCGAAGCGTTGCGCCTGTCGATCCCGTTACTCGTTGATGAGGATCTCGAACAGGCCGCACGCTACATCGACGAACTGGAAACGCAAAACGACTACACCGAAATCGGCCGGCTCAATCGGCTCTTCCACATGGCGCTGTACTGCAAGGCGCCTAACCAACGGCTATTGAGACTGGTGGAAGACGGATTGAACGAAGAGGAGCGCTTCCTGCGCTTCAACCTGGAAGCCATGGGCCTGGGCAAACTGTCCCAGGAAGACCACCGGGCGCTCTTGCTGGCCGTCGAAAACCGGGACGTCGAGCGCGCGGTGAAGTTGCTCGAACATCACCTCAACCGGGGTGTCGAAGTCATCACACGCTACCTCAACAGCCCCGAAGCGCTGAACAAGAAAACCTCCAAGTAACCCACGTCAGTAAACCTGAGCGAGCAGATTGAACTGCTCGTTCTCGCTTGCCGCACTGCGCGACGCCCCTCTCCAAAGCTCTGCCCTCGATTTACCCCTCTCAAGACCAACAATGACTCAGAGTCGATGACGCGCCGGTGATGGCGGCTGTCGTGATTTACGCTCACTCTTGGCCTGCCAACGAACAATGAACGGGCGACGCACCGCACGAGCGGAGCAGTCCCCGCACCAAGAACCTACGGAAGGAGTCTTGCCACGGGAAAGGAAGAACCGACGTTGATCCCAGTCAACTTCCGCCCCCCTATTTCACTTCAATGACTCAGTTATAAAGTTGCTTCGAGTGAGGCATTCACTCTTCATTTTAATTCTGACTTATATAAGCCGGAAGGAGTAACTACATCCAAATAAAACTCAAATTAAAAGTTTTATTGGAACTTGTCGCGCGCGAAAAAGTTAAACTTTCAAATAATATAAAAATAACTTGCCCGACACTTTATTCATGTATTAGTTTTTCTCCGCCGCCTTGAAGACAGGCGCCAGGCCGTCACTTAACGACGCACAGCAACTTAACCATATCAATTCGTTTGAGGCCTCTGCTCGCCCGCAGAAAGCTTTAACTAACGATCGCTTATTCATTAAACCGCAACGGCATACCCAACTCACTTAGAGGCTCACCCATGAAACCAACTAAAGACCGTCTCAACCAGAAGAAAGCAGAACTTAGTGCACATCCGATCTTCTCCGAAATTCATTCGCTGTCGGTGCTTCAACGTTTCATGGAAACCCATGTCTTTGCGGTGTGGGATTTCATGTCGCTGACCAAACGTCTGCAACAGGAGCTCACCTGCGTGCAACTGCCCTGGTTACCGCCAAGAGACCCGCAAGCGGCGCGGCTGATCAATGAAATTGTGCTGGGTGAAGAATCCGATGATCGCCCAGCCCAGGGTCACTACAGCCATTTCGAGTTGTACCTGGATGCCATGCGCGAAGTCGGCGCCAGCACGGCGGTGGTCGAACGCTTCGTCGCGCTGCAAAAAGAAGGCGTGAGTTACGACGTGGCGTTGCAAAGCGTGGACGTCGACCCGGCGGCGGCGCAGTTCGTGCGCAACACGTTGCACACCGCCCTGCATGCGCCGGGGCACAGCGTTGCGGCGGCATTCCTGCATGGTCGCGAGAGCGTCATCCCGCAGATGTTCCAGCGAATTCTTGATGACTGGGGCATCGGCATCGAGCAGGCGCCGACCTTTCGTTACTACCTCGAACGGCACATCGAAGTCGATTCCGAAGACCACGGCCCCGCCGCTGAAAAACTCCTCGCCCGGCTGGTCGATGGCGATCCGCAACGCGAAGAAGACGTCTACGCCAGCGCCATCGCTGCAGTGGAAAGCCGCATCGCCTTGTGGGACGGCCTGCGCCTGAGCATGAGCGAACCGGTTGCCGAGGTGAACGCATGAACGCCGCCGACTACCAATCCTTCGCCGACGCCTGGGAAAGCCGCGCGACCATCCGTACCCGTCCCCGGCGAGTGCTTGAGAACGACGACAAACTGATCTACCCGTTGAGCCGCCAACCATTGGTGCTGAGCGAAACCTTCCTGCGCGAATGCCCGGAGCAGCGCGACTTTGCGCTGGTGCAGACGCTCTACAAATTCATCAACGACGTGGTGATTTTCGAAACTGAAATCGTCGACAAGACGGCCCGCAGCATCGCCAAGAATCGCTTCGCCGTGGCCTTCCCGTTCGCCTGTCGCTACGACGCCATGACCGTGGTGGTGGACGAGGATTACCACGCGCTGGTGGCCATGGATTTCATGCAACAGACCGTCGCCATGACCGGCATCACGCCCATCGAACTGCCGGACGAAATCGAACTCAGCCGAGCCATTCCTGCAGCCGTGGCACTCGCGCCGGAACACCTGCGCAGCGCCGTGGAATTGATTTGCGTGGCCATCGCCGAGAACACCGTGACCGGCGATGTCGCGGCGTTCGCCAAGGACGACACGGTCAAGCAGTCGATCAAGGGCCTGATGGCCGACCACTTGCTCGACGAAGGTCGCCACTCCGGGTTCTGGGCGCGGCTGGTGCGCATCTACTGGCACACCGCGAGCGAGGAAGACCGCCAATGCATCGCGCACATCCTGCCGGTGTTCATCGGCCATTACCTGACCAATGACATCCAGAAGTCGTTCGACTTTCGCCTGATCGAATCCTTGCAGATCAGCGACGCCGCACGCCACGCCCTCAAGAGCGAAGTGTCGGGGCTGGCCTTCCCGATCAATCGCCATCACCCGCTGGTCGCCAACATCGTGCGGTTTTTCCGCAGCAGTTCGCTGCTCGATTCGCCGTGCGTGCAAGACGCCCTCAGCGATTACCTGGTTTAACGAGGAGCCCATCATGAGACGTCTCGACATTCTGCTCATTGGACAAGGCCAGGCCCTGACCGACCTGGCGCTGGAACTTGAACAACACGGTCATTCTCTGGTGCGGCTGACGGCCGTCGACGAGCAGCCGTTGGGTAACGCTGATTTGCTGATCGACGACGCCAGCCTGCCTGTTCAAGACATCGGCAATACACCGCGACTGACGCTGCAACTGGGTATCGGTGTACCTGGAGTTTCTGGCCTGCCGCCGCTGGATTTGCTGTGTACCTACGGTTCCACGCTGTTCACTCGCGTGCCGATCACCGACGAACCTTCGGGCAACGGCCAGGCATTGCGCCTGCGGGCAGTGGCAGAACTGGTCGATCACGTGGCGCTGTTGGTCAGCCGGTTCTCTCGCGATGCCGACTACTTCCTGCTGGCCGATCCTGCGGCTCCCGCTCGCTTCGAGCACGTGGAAAACCTGCTCTATCTGGAGAGCCTGGCGTTTTTCCATCGACTCAACCTCACGGCGGCGCCCGCGCTGCTGGAGCGCAGTCAAATCCCGATGATCGAGCGACTTGAGCAGCGCTTCATCCAGTGTGCCGAACGACCCGCGCTGAACATTGCCGGCGCGTCCCTGAGCTATCGGCATTTGCACGCCCACAGCCGCGCCATCCAGCAGCGTTTGCAGCCGTTGCTCGCTCAGCATCAGGGGCCGTTGGTGATCGGGATCTGCCTGCCAAAATGCAGCGCGTTGTATGCGGGGATTCTGGCGATTCTTGGCAGTGGCGCGGTGTACCTGCCGCTGGAGCCGAGCCATCCGCTGCAACGTCAGCAGTACATTCTGGAAAACGCCGGGGCAGTATTGCTGCTGCATGACGGTGAACATCCGCTCGCGGCGCAAATGCCGGGACTCGACATCAGCAGCATCGACATTGGCGATGTGGATCTTGATCAACCCTTGATGCGCCAACGACCCGATCCAGAGGCGCCGTGCATGGCGCTCTATACCTCGGGCACCACCGGCCATCCCAAAGGCGTGTTGCTCAGCCAGGCCAACCTCGCGCACTTCACCGCGTGGTACGCCGACTATGTGCAACTGAGCGAGCACAGTCGGGTGCTGCAATTTTCGTCGTTGAGTTTCGACTCGTCGCTGATCGATATCTTCCCGACCCTGCTCCAGGGCGCCGAACTGATCGTGCCCGGCGATGATCAGCGCCGCGATCCGTTGCAACTGGTCGAACTGATCCGCCATCAACAACTGAGCCATGCCTTTTTGCCGCCAGCGTTGTTGAGCATCCTGCCGCTGGATCAACTGCAATGCCTCGATCACGTGATGACCGGCGGCGATGTCTGCGAACCCTACGTCATCGAGCAACTCACCCGTCAGGGCAACCTCTACAACCTCTATGGCCCGACCGAAGCGACGGTGTTGATCACCGCGCGGCAACTGCGCACCGGCGACAGTAACCGCACTCTAGGCGCACCTATCGCCAACAGTCAGGTGCTGATTCTCGATGAGGATTTTCAACCGGTGGCCGAGCAAGCCGTCGGTGAGTTGTACATCGTCGGGCCGGGTGTATGCCTGGGCTACCTGAACAACCCGCAGCAGACCGCCGAACGTTATCTGAACCTGAACCTGCCCAATGGCCAGAGCCTGCGTGCCTACCGCACCGGCGACATGGCGAAGTGGACCCGCGACGGTATTGAGCTGTGCGGACGGCGGGACAATCAGGTGAAGATTCGCGGCTTTCGCGTCGAGCCGGAAGAGATCGAACGCTGCTTGCGCGACAGTCAGTTATACCGCCAGGTGGCCGTGGTCATCGACAGTCATCGACGGATTCTGGCCTTCCTCGCGCAACCTCAGGAGGATCAACCCGGCACCGCTCGCGAAGCCCTGAAGGCTCATGCGATGCAGTTCCTGCCGGATTACATGCAGCCCGCCGCCTGGACCGAACTGCCGAGCATGCCGTTCGCCAGCAACGGCAAGGTCGACCGCAAGGCGCTGCTGGCAATGCCCGTGAATGTGGCCGAAAACACGCTGCGGCGCTTGCCCGTCAGTGCCGACGAGGTGCTACTGCTGGAGATCTGGGCCGAGCTGCTGGAGCTGCCCGCCAACGATATTTCCACCGACGAAAGTTTCTTCAATCTGGGTGGCCACTCGATCTTGCTGTCGCGCATGCTTTTACGTTTGCGTGAAGAATTTGGTCGCAGCATCTCGATCAACCGCTTCATCGAATTGCCGACCATCGCCAAGTTGGCGACCTTGGTGCGCGGCTCCGGCACCGAAGAGGTGTTGAGCGAAAAGGCCTTGGCCGATGCTTTCCGCGAACTGGATATCCAGCCGTTGCCAGTCAACCGCATGGGCGATGTGCACAAGGTGATCGTTACCGGCGCCAACAGCTTTGTCGGCGTGCACATCGTTGAAGCATTGCTCGCCTGGGGCGCCAGCGAAGTCGCCTGCCTGGTGCGCGATGGCGGTGGGCAATCGGCGGCCGAGCGGTTTGCCCATGCGTTGCGAGAAAACCGTCTGGAGCATCTGGACCTGAGCCGGGTGCGGGTTTATGCGGCGGACATTACCCGTCCGTCATTGGGGCTCGAAGCGGATGTTTACGAGCGACTGGATCGGCAGTTCGGCGCATTGGTGCACAACGCCGCCAACGTCAATCACGTACTCGATTACGAGTCGCTGGCGCGGGACAACGTTGAGCCGATTTTCGAGTGCCTTCGGTTGTGCGAAGGGCGTAGCAAGAAGATCTTTAATTTCGTCTCGACGCTCTCGGCTTCCAGCACGATTGCCGCCGATGGCCGGGTGCTGGAATTGCCCGCCGCGCAGACCCCGCCGATCTACATCAAGAACGGCTACAACCTGTCCAAATGGGTTGGTGAGCGGATCCTCGAACGGGCTCGCGAACGTGGTGTACGAGTCAATCTATATCGCCCCGGCAACATCAGTTTCAACAGCCTCACCGGTGTCTGCCAGCCTCACAAGAATCGCTTGATGCTGATGCTCAAAGGCTCGATCCAGCTCGGCCAGGTGCCGGAGTTCGCGCTGAATTTCGACCTGATGCCGGTGGACTTCCTCGCCCGGTTCATCGCCTTCCACGCCAGCCGTTATTCAGCCGAAAAAGCGGTGTTCAACCTGCACAACCCCGAGCCTCTGAGCTGGGACAACTACGTCGCGTCATTCCGTGAGGCAGGTCGGGAGTTTTCCATGGTCAGCGTCGCCGACTGGCAGCAGCAACTGGGTCGGGTCGACAGCGACAACGCGTTGTTCGGCGTGCTCGGTTTCTACCTCAACGGCTTCGAGGAAGACATCGGCGACATCTCAATGATCGGCCACGCCAACGCCCAGGCGGGCGTGCGGCAGATGGGCGCGCACTACCCGGAAAAATCCCCGGCGCTACTGCGTCGCGGCTGCGATTACCTCAAAGAAATCAACTTCATCTGATTCACTCAACCGGAGCAAAACCATGAAAACCCTACAACCCGATACCCTGATCAAAAATCCTCAAGGCTGCCACGTGGTGTCCTCGGTGGAAGTGCCAGCCGATGCCAAGAAGGTCTGGGCAGTGGTCGGTAACTTTGCCGGCTTCGATCAATTCATTCCGGCGTTGTCGCACATCGAGATGACCGGTGAAGGTGTGTCGTGCCTGCGCAAGAAATTCTTCAAGGACGGCAACCTGGTGGTCGAGCAACTCAACTCCCGGGATGACCAGGCGCTGAACATGACCTGGACCACGATTTACAACACCTTGGGCGTGGCCAATTTGTGGGCGGCGATGAGTGTCGAACCGCTGGGCACGAACAAATCCCGAGCGACCTGGACCATCATCGCCGAACCCGCACCGGGCGGCGCCGAGGCGTTGCCGGGGTTCACGGATTTCGTGCAGGGCTTTGCCGATGACTCGATGAACAATGTGTTGAAGCTGTTTGCGTAAGGCTTTGGTTTGGCGGTGATCATCCACCGCATTCGCGAGCAAGCCCGCTCCCACAAGTTGACCGGATTTCTACTGAAGAAACGCGGTTGAATGTGGGAGCGGGCTTGCTCGCGAAGAACGATAACGCGGTCCAACCGACCTGAATCAGATTTTGAAGCTGTCGACCAACTGCTTCAACCGGTTCGCCTGCAGGGACAACGCATCGCAATCCTTCAACGTTTCATTGAGGTTGGCCACGCTCTGCTGGTTCAGCAAGTTGATCTGGTTAACGTCGACGTTGAGGGTTTCCACGACCGCCGTCTGCTCTTCGGTCGCCGCGGCCACCGACTGGTTCATGCCGTCGATTTCGCCAATGCGCTGGGTCACGCTGACCAGACGCAGACCGGCCTGGTTCGCCACTTCGACGCTCTGCTCGCTGGAGACCTGACTGGCGTTCATGGTGGTCACCGCTTCGCGAGAACCGATCTGCAGCGAGGTGATCATCTTGTGGATCTCCTCCGCCGATTCCTGAGTACGGTGAGCGAGGTTACGCACCTCGTCCGCCACCACCGCAAAACCACGACCGGCTTCACCAGCGCGAGCCGCTTCGATAGCGGCGTTGAGCGCGAGCAAGTTGGTCTGCTGGGAGATACCTTTGATCACATCCAGAATGTGCCCGATGTTGTCGGTGCTGGCGTTCAGCGTTTCGATCTGCGTGCAGGACAGACTGATTTTCTGCGACAACTCGGTCATCGCCAGAATGGTTTTCTCCACCACCTGACGACCGTCATCGGCCTGCTCGCTCGCGCCGCTGGCGTGCTGGGAAGCATCGGCGGCGTTGCGGGCGATTTCCTGGGTGGCGGCGCCCAACTGGTTGATCGCTGCGGCCACACTGTTGGTGCGGGCGCTTTGCTCGTCGGAGCCGACGATCGAGGCGTTGGACGAAGCCATCACCCGTTGCGACAGGTCGTGAACCTGGCGGGTGGCCGACGACACTTCGGAAATCGACGCGTGAATTCGCTCCACGAACTGATTGAACGCACTACCCAGTTCACCGAATTCGTCTTTGCTTTCCACGGCCAGACGTCGGGTCAGGTCGCCCTCGCCTTGAGCGATGTCCTGCATCGCACGGCCCATGGTGGTCAGCGGACGCATCAGCACGTTGATCAGCAGGCTCAGCAGCACTGCAATGGCCGTCACGGCGATGAACATCGCAATCAGCGCAGAAGTGCGGAACTGGCTGAGTGGGGCGTAGGCCTTGTCCTTGTCAATCGACAGACCGATGTACCACTCGGCATTCGGCAAACCACTGACCGGCGTGAACGAAAGGATACGGTCCTGCTTGTTCAGGGTGACTTCCTGATTGCCCTTCTCGATGCGCACCCCGGCGTTCGGGTAGATGTCCTTCAGGTTTTTCATCACCTGGTCTTTGTCCGGGCTGACGATCACCTGACCGTCGGCGCTGACCAGGAATGCGTGGCCGATGCCACCGAAGTCCACCGAGTTGATGATCTTCACCAGCGTTTCCAGGCTCAGGTCACCACCGACCACGCCAAGCAACTCGCCGTTCTTTTTCACCGGCAGGGCAATGGTCACCACCAGGCCACCGACGGCTGCCATGTAAGGCGGGGTCAGCATGGTCTTGTCGGCAGCCACGGCCTGTTTGTACCAGGGACGCTGACGCGGATCGTAACCGTCAGGCATCTTCGCGTCCGGGCGCTGAGTGAACACGCCGTTGGCCTGGCCCACGTAGGTGAACTGGAAGTTCGAGGTCAGGGCCGGTTGACTGACCAGCCCCGGGAGGTCGGCATTGGCACCTTGATGGGCGACGTTTTGCGCGAGGTTTTCCAGCACCAGCACGCGGCCGCTCATCCAGTTCTGCACACTGCTGGCGGTCAAGTCACCGGCCTGCTGGACGCTCGATTCAAGGTTTTGACGGATGGTGTTTCGCTGCAGATAGTCGTTGTACAAAGTGAACAACGCAAACGCCAGCACCACGACGCCGGAAGCGGCCAGAAGGATTTTATGGCTGAATTTGAGATTCATTTCATGGGACTTCTTATGCAAAAAGTGGGGATGCGTTCCGGGTTGCAACATTCCATGTAACAGCGCAGGCAGGGCTCTGGGGCCGCTCTACTTTGGTGCACGCATGTCTCATCAGGCTGTCGGCACAAACCGGAGAAAACTTAGGCGTTTGTAGGAAATGGTCGGCATTTCTGCCAGATACCCGCCGAACGGTGTGCCAGAGCGCCGGCTCAGTTTTTTTTGTGATGACAGTTGTCCGTTTTCATGTCCTCACCTGAGTTTGCTGTACAGGCGCTTTACAGAAGCCATCTCGGTTGGCTCAACACGTGGTCGCGCGTATGTTTCTGAACATTTAGCGAGCCCAGAACGACAAAACCCCTGTCTGCGTTAGCAGACAGGGGTTTGGGAATTCAATCTTGACGATGACCTACTCTCACATGGGGAAACCCCACACTACCATCGGCGATGCATCGTTTCACTGCTGAGTTCGGGATGGGATCAGGTGGTTCCAATGCTCTATGGTCGTCAAGAAATTCTGTGACCAGCCCGTTACAGCGTAACGTGCCAGCAAAATTGGTGACTTCTACTAAAACGAAACCCCTACCTGCATACGCAGATAGGGGTTTCGGAATTTAATCTTGACGATGACCTACTCTCACATGGGGAAACCCCACACTACCATCGGCGATGCATCGTTTCACTGCTGAGTTCGGGATGGGATCAGGTGGTTCCAATGCTCTATGGTCGTCAAGAAAT
>NZ_JAHBDP010000133.1:0-19563 GCF_019956495.1 Pseudomonas sp. BF-B-26
GTATCAATCAAAATCAATGCTGAATGACACACCGCTTTCGCGAGCAAGCCCGCTCCCACAAGGGGCCGGTGTTGATCACAAAACTTCAGCCTGCTTGATCCAGCGCCTGCCATTGCACTGGCGCGACAAACCCCGCAACCCAACCCGGTACTTCTGCGGACGGCATCGGCCGGGCAATGAAACAGCCTTGAGCAACTTCGCAGCCCAGGCTCAGCAGCAATTCACCGTGCTCGATACTTTCCAGCCCTTCGGCGATCACCTGCCGGCCAAAGGCCCGCGCCAGGCCAATGACCGCCATGGTCAGGGCCAGATCATCACGATCATTAATGATGTCGCGCACGAACGACTTGTCGATCTTGATGGTTTGGGTTTGCAATCGCTTGAGGTTGCTCAGGGACGAATAACCGGTGCCGAAGCCCCCCAGTGAAAACTGCACCCCCAGCGCCTGACAGGCCTGTAAACAGGCGCTGACGTGCTGAATATTCTCAATCGCCACCGACTCGACGATTTCCAGATCGAGCATCTGCGGAGCCACCTGGGCATGCCGGGCGAGCACGTGTTTGAGCCGGTCGACAAAATCCGCGCGCTGGAAATGTCGTGCCGCAATATTAATGCTGACTGGCCAGCCCTGCCCCGCTTGCCGCCAATGGTGCAACTGCGACAGGACCTGATCCATTACCCACTCACCGATATCGATGATCAGGTCCGTTTCTTCCACCAGCGGCAAAAACTCCCTGGCCGGCATCATGCCGTGTTGCGGATGCTCCCAACTTAACAACGCCTCGAAGCCGACAACCTCCCCGCGACGCATGTTCACCTTGGGCTGGAAATGCACACGCAACTCACCGGCAGCCAGCGCCTGGCGCACTCGTTCGACCGTCTGGTGAGTGGCCTTGACCTCCTGATCCCGGGACACGTCGAACACATGAAAGCGATTGCGACCGCGTTGTTTCGCCACGTACATGGCCTGATCGGCATGACGCAGCAGGGTTTCGGCATCTTCATTGTCGTGGGGGAACAGGGTGACGCCGATACTGGCAAACACATTGACGCCCTTGCCATGCAGCGAGTACGGCGCCGAAATAGCGCCGAGCACCCGGTTCAACGCCGCACGCAGTTCCGGCAGATCCCGCACGTATCGCAACACCAGCACAAACTCGTCACCGGCCAGCCGCGCCACCACATCTTCGCCGCGAACAATGGTTCGCAAACGCTTGGCCACCTCGACCAATAGCTGATCGCCACTGGCATGCCCGTAGCCATCATTGACCGCTTTGAAGCCGTCAAGATCGAGCATGCACACCGCCAGCGGGATGTTTTCGTGACGGGAGAATTCCAGCGCCTGATCCAGCAAATCCGAGAGGAACGCGCGATTCGGCAGCCCGGTCAGCACGTCATGCCCCACCCGCCATTGCAGTGAATGCAGCAATTGGTGTTTTTCGCTGATGTCGAAACGAATCGAAAGGTAACGGTCAACCCGCCCGGTAGCGTCATCGAGCACCGGCACCATGGTGCTGTCGACCCAATACAGGCTGCCGTCCTTGGCGCGATTACAAATCTCGCCTTTCCAGACCTTGCCCAAGGCGATGGTGCGCCACATCGCCGCGAAGAAGTCGGCGGAGTGCAGACCCGAGTTGAGGAGACGATGGTTCTGCCCGAGCAGTTCTTCGCGGCTATAGCCGGACACGGCACAGAACTGATCATTGACGTGGGTGATCCGGCCGCTCAGATCAGTCTCGGAAAAAATCGCGGCGGCATCCACGGCCCTGCGGTATTTCTCATCCATGAGTCAGGCTCGCTGTGGCTAGCGGTGATACCGCTCGACCAGTGCAGGATGCCCGGAAGAGATGTTTTTATAGGTAATGCGCAGCAACACGTTATCACTCCATGAACAGCGGTTGATGGCCTCCTGACAGCTGAGATCAACTAACCTTAAAGGCCGCAAATACCCATTTTGAGCGGCGATTCTACGAAACGCATCACATTTTGCAAAGCAAGGTGATGGATCATGCAGTTGTCTAATGCAAAAATCTATCGTTAAGTTCTTGATTCTAAATGGGAATTAAGCGATGCAAATTTCAAGTTTGGGTGCGGCCATTCGGCGCTACCGCAAGGTCGCTGGGCTTACTCAGGCTGAACTCGGTGAAAAAACCGGTTTTGACCCCAAAACCATCAGCCGCTTCGAAACCGGCACCTACACCCCCAGCGTGGAAGCCTTGTTCCTGTTTGCCGATGTGTTGGGTGTAAAGCTGAAAGCCTTTTTCGCAGATTTAGGCGATGAAGATGAACAGCGGGCGTATCTGTTCGGTGTCATACATAAAGCCACCCCGAAGGATCTGGGAAAGCTGATTGCAGCGGTTGACCAGGCCTTGTCCAAGCCTTAGTGCCAGAAATAAAAAAGGAGGCCGAGCTGTCGCATTCGACAGCTCGGCCTCCTTTTATATGCTCGCCCTGAAAACCGGAAACGAAAAAACGCCGCCTGGACAAGATCCATGGCAGAGCAACACGTATGTAATTTTTTAGACAGATAACGCGAGAGAGGACTCGCGGTGCGTTATGGAGGCAACCCCACCAGCCACACCCCGGCACACAATGTTCCCGCTGTGGCTGCTTCCTTCCGGATCTGACCAGGTTCACGGGTAATCGTTGCGGGGGGACCGATGGGATCACCATAACGACGTTCACCTGACGGCGAACGGCGCCATTGTACCTATCTGAGACGAAGTTACAACCGTTCGATCCAGATTAAAAATATGAATCAGGTCAAGGACATGCGCAGGGCGCGAAATACCACTGTCCGTAGCAGTTGCTACAAGTCCTGCAACACCTCATCCGCCCGGCCGCCCTCTTGCTGGATCACCAGGTGGATGAAGTGCAGCTTGGCGATCACTGCCGGCGGCAGGACGAACGGATAGAAATCCGGCTGCCCCATGCTGCGCGACAACTCATTGAGCATGCCGGCCAGTTCGATCCACGCATTGACGAACGACAGGAACGCCGCGCCGCCGGGATGCTGTGGGTCGTAGAGGGTGCTTGGGGGAAACGGCTGATAGTCGAAATCCATCTCCCGGGCGCTCATTCCGAACCCCAACGCCGTATCCACTGCATCCATCATGTGCAAGTAGTGAGCCCAGGTTTCGGCCCAATCCTCCCACGGGTGCATGGTCGCGTAGGCGCTGACGTAATGTTCCTGCCAGTCGAGCGGTGCGCCTTGCTGGTAATGCCGTTCGAGAGCGTCGGAGTAGCTGGCGCGTTCGTCGCCGAACAGGCCGCGGAACAGTTCCAGCCAATGGCTGTTGGCGATCAACCGATCCCAGTAGTAATGCCCGACCTCATGCCGAAAATGCCCGAGCAATGTGCGATAAGGTTCGTGCATCTGCACCCGAATCTGCTCGCGATGAGCGTCGTCGGCTTCCTTGATATCGAGGGTGATCAAACCGTTGGCGTGACCAGTAGTTGGCGGCTTGCCTTCAAGGTCGACACCAATGAAATCGAAAGCCAGCCCCGTCTCTTCGTCCACGGTTTTCGGAATCACCTGCAAACCCAGGCTGACCAACTGTGCGACCAGTCGCCGCTTGGCTGTTTCGACCTTGCGCCAGCGTTCGTGGTTTTCGGCAATCGACAGGTCGGGGATGGTGTGGTTCAGGCTACAGGCGATGCATAACGCATCGTGGTCATTGGCGGGCAACAGCCAATTGCACGCGGCCGGGGAATCGAGGTTGGCGCAGCGGCGAAAGACACCCGCTTCGGGATCGGCGTCGAGCAACCAGGTATCAGCCTGCACGCCGGGCTGCAGCGACGACAGGCGACCCTGCTCCGGTTGATAACCCAACGCCG
This sequence comes from Pseudomonas sp. BF-B-26, assembly GCF_019956495.1. Taxonomy (NCBI): domain Bacteria; kingdom Pseudomonadati; phylum Pseudomonadota; class Gammaproteobacteria; order Pseudomonadales; family Pseudomonadaceae; genus Pseudomonas; species Pseudomonas sp. BF-B-26. The sequence continues at coordinate 3,838 of NZ_JAHBDP010000133.1, forward strand.
CCGAACATGCCAGACACTGGCTGTTGCGAAAAAACAGCGACTGCCCGCAGCGGCACTGCCAAACCTTGCTGTTACGCGAGCTTTCGCCGATGAAGGGCGTGGCGATGCGCGCACTGAGCTGTTCGAAGAAGCGGTACATGACGATCTCTCCCTGAGGCTTGCCAAGACTAGATCATCCCCGCGCAAAGATCGTTCCCGCTTTTTGCGCAACGGCAACTATCGCCTTCGCGAGCAAGCCCGCTCCCACATTTAACCCGGTTCTCCCGAAGGAATGCGATCGAATGTGGGAGCGGGCTTGCTCGCGAATGGCATCACACCAAAATATCGTGCTTACTCAGAAACTCGACAAACGCCTCTTCATCCAGAACCTTCAATCCCAGCTCATTAGCCTTCGTCAACTTGGAACCTGCACCCGGCCCGGCCACCACGCAATGAGTCTTGGCCGACACCGAGCCCGCCACCTTGGCACCGAGGCTTTCAAGTTTGTCCTTGGCGATGTCGCGGCTCATCAATTCCAGCGAACCGGTCAGCACCCAGGTCTGCCCGGCCAGCGGCAAGCCTTCGACGACTTTCTTCTCGCTCTGCCAGTGCATGCCGAAATCGCGCAGCTGTTTCTCGGCGGCTTCGGCAATCTGGCGATTTTGCGCAACCGCAAAGAACTCCCGAACCGAAGTGGCCTGTTTTTCCGGCAGCGCCTGGCGCATATCCAGCCAGTCGGCGCTGAAAACACCTTCAAGCGAACCAAACTTGTCCGCCAGCTTCTGCGCCCCACCCGGCCCGACCGAAGGGATGTGCAGCTTGTCGAGGAAGCCACCCAGCGTAGTGCTGGCGGCAAACTCGGCGCCCAGTTCACCCTGATCCTGAATTTGCATGCCGTGCTTGAGCAGATCCTTGATCACCTGCTGGTTATGCGCATCTTCGAAGAAGCTGTGAATCTCATGAGCCACTTCCAGGCCCACGTCCGGCAAGTACGTGAGTACCTGCGGCAATGCCTGCTGAACCCGCTCCAGCGAGCCGAGAGAACGCGCCAGCACCTTGGCCGTCTCTTCGCCGACATCGGGAATCCCGAGAGCGTAGATGAAGCGCGCCAGGCTCGGCTGCTTGCTGTCTTCGATGGCGCTGAGCAAGTTCTTGCTCGACAACTCGGCAAAGCCTTCCAGATCGACAATCTGTTCGAACGTCAGCGCGTACAAATCAGCCGGCGAACTTACCAGCCCTTCGTCCACCAGTTGCTCGACGCTCTTCTCGCCCAGGCCTTCGATGTCCATGGCGCGACGGGAGACGAAGTGAATGATTGCCTGCTTGAGTTGCGCACCGCAGGCCAGACGACCGACGCAGCGGTACACCGCGCCTTCGCTGACGGTCTCGCGACCTTTGCTGCGTTTGACCAGTTGCGTGCGCTCGACATGCGAGCCGCAGACTGGGCACTTCTCGGGAATCTGTACTGGCCGTGCGTTGTCCGGACGACGCTCGAGGACCACTTGCACCACCTGCGGAATCACATCGCCAGCGCGGCGAATGATTACCGTATCGCCAATCATCAGGCCCAGACGCGCCACTTCGTCCATATTGTGCAATGTCGCGTTGGCCACAGTCACACCGGCGACCTTGACCGGCTTCAAGCGCGCCACCGGCGTCACTGCACCGGTACGACCGACCTGGAATTCCACATCGAGCAATTCAGTGAGTTCTTCCATCGCCGGGAATTTGTGCGCGATCGCCCAGCGCGGTTCACGAGCACGGAAGCCCAGCTCACGCTGAGAGGCAATGCTGTTGACCTTGAACACCACGCCGTCGATTTCGTAAGGCAGCGAATTTCGGCGCTCACCGATGTCGCGGTAGTAATCCAGGCATTCAGCGATGCCGTGAGCCAGTTTCAACTCATGACTGATCGGCATTCCCCAAGCCTTGAGCTGCTTGAGATTGCCAATGTGCGTATCAGCTATATCGGCCGAAATCTGGCCGATGCCGTAGCAGCAAAATTCCAACGGGCGGTTGGCGGTGATCTTCGAATCGAGCTGGCGCAAACTGCCCGCCGCCGCGTTGCGCGGGTTAGCGAAGGTCTTGCCGCCGACTTCCAGCTGCGTAGCGTTGAGGCGTTCGAAACCGGCCTTGGACATGAACACTTCGCCGCGTACTTCCAGGGTTGCTGGCCAGCCCGTACCGTGCAACTTGAGCGGAATGTTGCGCACGGTACGGACGTTGACGCTGATGTCTTCGCCAGTGGTGCCGTCACCGCGAGTCGCGCCGCGCACCAGCACGCCGTCCTGATACAGCAAGCTGACAGCCAAGCCATCGAGTTTGGGTTCACAGCTGTATTCCACCGCCGCGCCGCCGCCGAACAAGTCGCCAACCGGCAGGTCGAGACCTTCGGTTACCCGGCGATCGAACTCGCGCATGTCGGTTTCTTCGAAGGCGTTGCCGAGGCTGAGCATCGGCACTTCGTGACGCACTTGTGTGAACGCCGACAGCGCCGCACTGCCGACGCGCTGGGTTGGCGAGTCGCTGGTGATCAGTTCGGGATGGGCCGCTTCGAGGGCCTTGAGCTCGTGGAACAACCGGTCGTATTCGGCATCCGGAATGCTCGGCTCGTCCAGCACGTGGTAGCGATAGTTGTGCTGATCGAGTTCATCGCGCAGCTCTAGAATGCGGTTTTTGGCGGCGGTCATGGGTGTTCTCTCATAAAGCAAAAGAGCAGCCGAGGCTGCTCAATCTGTTAGTGCGGCACAAACTCATTGTAGGAGCACGGCTTGCCGGCGATGGCGTCCTTGAGATCGTCATCGCGAGCAAGCTCGGCTCCTACAGGGTTTGGTGATCCTGTAGGAGCTGGCACAGCTTGCGATGTTTTGACCTTAGCGTTTCTGGGTCAGGGCGCGACGTTCGAATTCAACGATGCGCTGACGGTAATGCTCAATCGTCTGGGCAGTCAGTACGCTGCGCTGATCGTCTTTCAGTTCGCCGTTCAACTCCTGGGACAGTTTGCGCGCCGCAGCCACCATCACGTCGAAGGCTTGCTTCGGATGACGCGGGCCTGGCAGACCGAGGAAGAAGCTCACTGCCGGTGTGCTGAAGTGGTCGATGTCGTCCAGATCGAAGACGCCCGGCTTGACCGCATTGGCCATCGAAAACAGGACTTCGCCATTGCCGGCCATGCTTTCGTGGCGGTGGAAGATGTCCATCTCGCCAAAACGCAGACCGCTTTCCAGAATGTTCTGCAACAGCGCCGGGCCTTTGAAGCCGGCGGCGTCGCGGCAGATCACGCTGATCACCAGCACTTCTTCGGCTTGCGGTTGTTCTTTGTCGCTGGCCGAACTCGAAGCCTTGGTGTCGTCCGGGAAATCGTCGTCCCGGCTGCTGAAGCTCGGGCCGCCGTCCAGATCCAGACTCAGGTTCATGTCGCCTTGCGAAGGCTCGCCATGGCCACGCTTGCCGCGCTTGGAACCTGACTCACGCGGCTCACGAGCAGGCATGCTCACCGACGGCAGATCGTGCTCGTCCAGTTGCGGCTCTTTATGCGTATCCAGCACACGGGGCGGGCCCAACAGCTCAGCGCTGGTGTCCTCGTCCGGTAAATTGGACAAACTTCGGTCGAGACGGAATTTCAGTTTCCCCTTGCCGCCGCGCATGCGACGCCAGCCATCAAAAAGAATACCGGCAATGACAATAATGCCGATGACGATCAGCCACTCGCGCAGACCGATTTCCATGTAATCCCGTGCCTCTATAAAAAATGCTGAAAAATAAGAGGTTTACAACTCGTAAACCGCTTTAAAACGTGGCGCCAACTCTATGTTCTGACAGGCGTTTTGCCCACGTATACGAAAAATTGACATTAAACTAGCACGACCAAAGGCAACTTTACACCGTCTGTCACAACGGCTTGCGCGAATATGTCGATTGGCCAGCAAGTCAAGGGAGGTAAATAAGTCCTACAACTTAAAAATACCTCTCCTACAAGCGCCGACTCAGGCATCCACCATCGCCATCGCCTCCTCGACATCCACTGCCACCAGACGCGAACAACCCGGCTCGTGCATCGTCACCCCCATCAGTTGCTCGGCCATTTCCATGGCGATCTTGTTGTGGGTGATATAGATGAACTGCACCGTCTGCGACATCTCTTTGACCAACCGTGCGTAGCGTCCAACGTTAGCGTCATCCAATGGCGCGTCAACCTCATCGAGCATGCAGAACGGCGCCGGATTCAACTTGAAGATGGCAAAAACCAGAGCCAAGGCTGTCAGGGCTTTTTCGCCACCGGAGAGCAAATGGATGGTGCTGTTCTTCTTTCCTGGCGGCTGCGCCATGATCGTTACCCCTGTATCGAGTAGATCTTCGCCCGTCAGTTCCAAATAGGCGCGTCCTCCACCGAAAACTTTTGGGAAAAGGGCCTGTAAACCGCCATTGATCTGATCAAAGGTATCTTTGAAGCGGTTTCGGGTTTCCTTGTCGATCTTGCGAATCACATTCTCGAGCGTATCCAGCGCTTCCACCAGATCGTCGTTTTGCGCATCCAGATAACGTTTACGCTCGGATTGTTGCTGGTATTCGTCAATGGCCGCCAGGTTGATCGCACCCAGACGCTGAATCCGCGCGGCAATGCGTTCGAGTTCTTCTTCGGCGTCTTTCTCGTTGGCGTCGGCCACCAGGGTGGCGAGTACGCCGTGGAGATCATAGCCGTCTTCCAGCAACTGATCTTCCAAGGTCTTGCGGCGCACGGTCAGGGCCTGCCATTCCATGCGCTGGGTTTCCATCTGCCCCCGAATCAACTGCGATTGCTGCTCGGCCTGGTTGCGACGTTTTTCCGCATCACGCAATTCACGGTCAGCGTCTTCCAGAGCGATCTGCGCCGTCTTGAGTTCTTCGTCGACGGTCATGCGTTTGTCGAGCAGCTCTTCGAGTTTGAGGCGCAACTCTTCCAGCGGCGCCTCGCCCTCCTCCAGATTGAGGCTGAGCTGTTCGCGCTTCTCGGTCAGGCGCTCGGATTGCATTTCCAGACGTTCCAGCGCCTGACGCGTGGAGTCGTGTTGCGCCTTGAGCGAACCCAGACGCACCGCCAGTTGATGCGCGTGATCCTTGTGCTGGCGGGCTTCCTGCCGCACCCGATCAAGTCGCTCGCGCAAGCTGTCGCGCTGGGCCAGCAGCAGCTCGCGCTGCTCGGTGTCCAGCGCCATGCTGTCGAGGGCTTCCTGCAATTGCAGACGCGCCTCGCCGATATTTTCGTGTTCCAGAGCGCGCTGCTCCGCCAACTCGGCGAGCTCTTCGTCCAGGCGTGTGCGGCGCAGGGTCAGTTGTTCGGCCTTGGCTTTGCCGGCGGACAACTGGGCTTTCAACTCACCTTGCTGACGCGCTTCGTCTTGCAGCAGACGGCGCAGATGTTCGCGACCGTTTTCCTGCTGACGCTGCTGCGCCCTGAGATTCTGAAGATGGGTTTCCAGGGTTTCAACTGTGGCTTCGCGCTCTTCGCGTTCGAGGCCCAGTCGCTGGATTTCCTGACCGCGAGCGAGCACGCCGCTTTCGGCTTCGCTGGCGCGACGTACGCGTAAAAAGTGCCGACCGACCCAGTAACCATCGTGGCTGATCAGACTCTGGCCGGCGGTCAATTGATTGCGCAGAGCCAAGGCCTGTTCAAGGCTGTCGACCGGTTTGACCTGCCCCAGCCATGGCGCCAAATCGATCTGCGCTTCAACTTTATCGAGCAAGCTGCCGGGCACGCGCACGCCATCGGTGGCCGGGCTGAGCAAGCGCAAATCGCCTTGGGCAAAACCGGCCAGATCGAACTCGCCGAAGTCATCCACCAGCACCGCTTGCAGGTCGGCGCCGAGCACGGTTTCCACCGCCAGCTCCCAACCGGCTTCGACTTTCAGGCCTTCAGCCAGTCGCGGACGGTCGGCCAAATGTTGTTCGCGCAACCATTCAGCGGTGCCGGTGCCGGGATCGAGTGCGGCTTGTTGCAAGGCCTCAAGGGAGGCGAGGCGACCGTTCAGACGCTGCAAATCACCTTGGGCCTGTTGCTGCGCCGTCAGCGCGTGCTGCAATTCCTGACGCAGTTGTTCAAGCTTTTCGACCTGCGCTTGTTCACTGGTCTGCAAATCCTCAAGCGTCGCTTCGGATTCAGCGAGCTGCTCGCTGAGCTCCATGATCGCCGCGTCTTCCGGGTCCGCCGAAAGCAACGTGCGCTCTTCGCCGAGACGCTTCTGACGATCGGCCAGGCGCTCCATGCTCGTTTCCAGCTGCTGGATGCGCGACTGCTGAACTTCGGACTGGCGACGCGGTTCGGCGGCCGTCAGGTTGAAGGTGTCCCATTGCTCTTGCCAGGCGTGCATGGTGGTTTCGGATTCTTCCAGCGCGGCGGCAGCCTCTTCGGCGGCGGCGCTGGTGACTTCCTGTTCGGGGGTGAGCATGTCCAGCTCTTCGCCCAGCGTCAGCAGCAACGTACGGTCGTGACCCAGGTGAGACTCGGTTTCCAGACGCGCACGCTCGGCTTCTTTCAGATCGTCCTGCAGTTGGCGTAGGCGTTGCTGACCATGCTGGATACTCTGCTCGACCCGGGCGATGTCGCCGCCGACCGAATAGAAGCGCCCCTGCACCAGATTGAAGCGCTCGGACAGGTCGTGGTGCCCGTCCCGCAAGCGTTCGATAGCCGCATCGGCATTCCGCTGCTCGGCTACCAGCGCTTCGAAGGTGACTTCCTGATTGCCGATGATCGCTTCGCGCTGACCGACCTGTTCATTCAACGCCTGCCAGCGCAGGGCCGACAGTTGGGCCTTGAGCTGACGCTCCTCGCCCTTGAATTCCTGATACTTCTTGGCGGCCTCGGCCTGGCGGTACAAGCGTTCAAGCTGACGCTCGAGTTCTTCGCGCAGGTCGGTCAGGCGGGCCAGGTTTTCGTGGGTGCGACGAATGCGGTTTTCGGTCTCGCGCCGGCGCTCCTTGTACTTGGAGATGCCCGCGGCTTCTTCAATGAAGTTGCGCAGGTCTTCGGGCTTTGACTCGATCAGCTTGGAGATCATCCCCTGCTCGATAATCGAGTAGCTGCGCGGGCCGAGGCCGGTGCCGAGGAAGATATCCGTGATATCGCGGCGGCGGCATTTGGTGCCGTTGAGGTAGTAAGTGGTCTGGCTGTCGCGGGTCACTTTGCGGCGAATGGAAATTTCCGCGTAGGCCGCGTATTCGCCAAGCAGGGTGCCGTCGGAGTTATCGAAGACCAGCTCGATGCTGGCCTGGCTCACCGGTTTACGGCTGGTCGAGCCGTTGAAGATGACGTCGGTCATCGACTCGCCGCGCAGGTTCTTGGCCGAACTCTCGCCCATCACCCAGCGGACGGCGTCGATGATGTTCGACTTGCCGCAACCATTGGGCCCGACCACCGCCGCCATGTTACTGGGGAAGTTCACCGTGGTCGGGTCGACGAAGGATTTGAACCCCGCCAGCTTGATGCACTTTAGCCGCACGCTCAGGCGTCCGTCAGGGCAGAAACCACCAGATCACTGCTGCGCTGGGCATACGCCGTCAGCACAATGCGGATCTGCGGAAAATCACGGGCCAGCACAGCGGCGAGCAAGCGTTCGAACAATTCGAGGAACTCGCTCATCGAGGCCTTGCGCTGTTCCAGGGCGAGGAAATACGCGCGGCTCATGGCCGGCTGCAGATTCTCGACGGTTTCCTGCAAGTACGGGTTGTTGGCGAACGGGTACGCGGCGCGCATCACACTGAAGCTGTCGTCGACAAAGGTGCGAATGTCCTGGCGCTCGTAGCTGGCGGTCAAGCGCTGCTGGATTTGTACGAACGGCGCCATGTCAGCCTGGACTTGCCAGCCGCTGGCCACGGCATTGCCCAGCAGGATGTAAAGCTCGCTCATCAGCGTGCACAGGCTCTGGACCTTGTGGGCCGTGAGCTCGGTCACATGGGCGCCACGGCGCGGCAGGATGGCGATCAGGTGGCGGCGCTCGAGGATCAGCAAGGCTTCACGGACCGAACCGCGGCTGACATTGAGGGCCAGCGTGACCTTCTGTTCCTGGATGCGCTCCCCGGGCTTCATTTCGCCACGAATGATGCGTTCGGCGAGGTGGTGAGCAATTTGCTCGGCGAGGCTGTCCGGCGCCTTGAACGTCATGGTTGTCCCTTCAAACTCTTCGATCTGCACAAGCGGCGCAGTGTACCGCACATAAAGGGTCATGGCGGAGTGCCCACTCGGCGGTTTTTGGCACGAATCCAGCAAAAAGCAGGCTATCCCGAGAGGGTCAATAATGAAGGAACGAGTCGTTGATCGACAAAATGCTATTTCCTGACCTTTAAGTCAGAAAATCATTGACCGCAAAGTCAGACCTGATAAATTCGGTTCAAGTCGGTTAACAACAATAATGAGTCTGCGAGGCCTTCCGTGATCCAGTTTTTACTTAACCAGGAACTCCGTAGCGAGCACGCCCTGGACCCAAACCTGACCGTGCTCAATTATCTGCGCGACCATGTGGGCAAACCCGGCACCAAAGAAGGCTGCGCCAGCGGTGACTGCGGCGCCTGCACTGTGGTGGTTGGCGAGCTGCAAACGGATGACGATGGCCGCGAACACATTCGCTATCGCAGCCTCAACTCGTGCCTGACGTTCGTTTCGTCACTGCACGGCAAACAACTGATCAGTGTCGAAGACCTCAAGCACCAAGGCGAACTGCACAGCGTGCAGAAAGCCATGGTCGAGTGCCACGGCTCGCAATGCGGTTTCTGCACACCCGGCTTCGTCATGTCGCTGTTCGCGCTGCAAAAGAACAGCGATCAACCGGATGCTCATAAAGCTCACGAAGCGCTGGCCGGCAACCTCTGCCGTTGCACCGGCTACCGGCCGATTCTGGCTGCCGCCGAACAATCCTGCTGCGGCAAGCAAACGGACCAGTTCGACGCCTGTGAGGCCGACACCATCGCTCGCCTGAAGGCCATCGCCCCTACCGATATCGGCGAACTCAACAGTGGCGACAAGCGCTGCCTGGTGCCGCTGACCGTTGCCGATCTGGCTGACCTCTATGACGCTTATCCACAGGCTCGCCTGCTGGCCGGCGGCACGGATCTGGCGCTGGAAGTCACGCAGTTCCACCGCACCCTGCCGGTGATGATCTACGTCGGCAACGTCGCCGAGATGAAGCGCATCGAACGCTTTGACGATCGCCTGGAAATCGGTGCCGCCACCGCCCTCTCCGATTGCTACGAGGCCTTGAAAGCCGAGTACCCGGACTTCGGAGAACTCCTGCAACGCTTTGCTTCCCTGCAGATCCGCAACCAGGGCACCCTCGGCGGCAACATCGGCAATGCCTCGCCGATCGGTGACTCCCCGCCCCTGCTGATTGCGCTCGGCGCGCAGATCGTTTTGTGCAAAGGCGAAACCCGCCGCACGATGGCGCTGGAAGATTACTTCATCGATTACCGGGTCACCGCGCGTCAGGAAAGCGAGTTCATCGAAAAGATCATCGTGCCGCGTGCCAGCGCTGAACAACTGTTCCGCGCCTACAAAGTCTCCAAGCGTCTGGACGATGACATTTCCGCCGTCTGCGCCGCGTTCAACCTGCGCATCGACAACGGCGTGATCGCCGACGCTCGCGTCGCCTTCGGCGGCATGGCGGCAACGCCAAAACGCGCCAAGACCTGCGAAGCCGTATTGCTCGGCGCCACCTGGAACAACGACACCGTCGAACGCGCCTGCGCCGCACTGGCCGAAGATTTCACGCCGCTCTCGGACTTCCGCGCCAGTAAGGAATACCGCCTGCTCAGCGCCCAGAACCTGTTGCGTAAATACTTCATCGAACTGCAAACACCGCACATCGAGACTCGGGTGACCGCTTATGTCTAATCATCACGCTGTAGAGAAGACCCAAGCCGAATTGGCTGAACTGTTCGCCAAGGACCTGACCACCGGTGTCGGCCGCAGCGTCAAGCACGACAGCGCCGCCAAGCACGTGTCCGGTGAAGCGCAGTACATCGACGACCGGCTGGAATTTCCGAACCAGTTGCATGTTTACGCACGCTTGTCGGACCGCGCTCACGCGAAAATCATCAGCATCGACACCCAGCCTTGCTACGCCTTCGAAGGCGTGCGCATCGCCATTACCCACGAAGACGTGCCGGGCCTGAAAGACATCGGCCCGTTGCTGCCGGGTGATCCGCTGCTGGCCATCGACGACGTGCAATTCGTCGGTCAACCGGTGCTCGCTGTTGCGGCGAAGGACCTGGAAACCGCGCGTAAAGCCGCGATGGCCGCGATCATCGAATACGAAGATCTGGAGCCAGTGCTGGACGTGGTTGAAGCGCTGCGCAAACGCCACTTTGTGCTCGACAGCCACACCCATCAGCGCGGTGATTCGGCCGGCGCCCTGGCCACCGCCGAACATCGTATCCAGGGCACGCTGCACATCGGCGGCCAGGAACACTTCTATCTGGAAACCCAGATCTCTTCGGTGATGCCGACTGAAGACGGCGGCATGATCGTCTACTGCTCGACGCAGAACCCCACCGAAGTGCAGAAGCTCGTCGCCGAAGTGCTCGATGTGTCGATGAACAAAATCGTCGTCGACATGCGCCGCATGGGCGGCGGTTTCGGCGGCAAGGAAACCCAGGCCGCGAGCCCGGCGTGCCTGTGCGCAGTAATCGCGCACCTCACCGGCCAGCCGACCAAAATGCGCCTGCCGCGCGTCGAAGACATGCTGATGACCGGCAAGCGTCACCCGTTCTACATCGAATACGACGTGGGCTTCGACAGCACCGGCCGGCTGCACGGCATTGCCCTGGAACTGGCCGGTAACTGCGGTTGTTCGCCGGACCTCTCGGCGTCGATTGTCGACCGTGCGATGTTCCACGCCGACAACTCGTACTACCTCGGCGATGCAACCATCAACGGTCATCGCTGCAAAACCAACACCGCGTCGAACACCGCTTACCGTGGTTTCGGTGGCCCGCAAGGCATGGTCGCTATCGAAGAAGTGATGGACGCCATCGCCCGCCATCTGGCCCTTGATCCGCTGGCGGTGCGCAAGGCCAACTACTACGGCAAGACCGAGCGCAACGTCACCCATTACTACCAGACCGTCGAGCACAACATGCTCGAGGAAATGACCGCCGAACTGGAAGAAAGCAGCCAGTACGCCGAGCGCCGCGAAGCGATTCGTCGCTACAACGCCAACAGCCCGATCCTGAAAAAAGGCCTGGCGTTGACCCCGGTGAAATTCGGTATTTCCTTCACCGCCAGCTTCCTCAACCAGGCCGGTGCGCTGATCCACGTCTACACCGATGGCAGCATCCACCTGAACCATGGCGGCACCGAAATGGGTCAGGGTTTGAATACCAAAGTCGCGCAGGTCGTGGCTGAAGTGTTCCAGGTGGAAATGGACCGCGTGCAGATCACCGCGACCAACACCGACAAGGTGCCAAACACCTCGCCGACCGCCGCTTCCAGTGGCGCCGACCTTAATGGTAAAGCCGCACAGAACGCGGCGGAGATCATCAAGAAACGCTTGGTTGAATTTGCCGCGCGGCAGTACAAGGTCAGCGAAGAAGACGTGGAATTCCACAACGGTCATGTACGCGTTCGCGATCACATCCTGACCTTCGAATCGCTGATCCAGCAGGCGTATTTCGCTCAGGTTTCGCTGTCGAGTACCGGGTTCTACAAGACCCCGAAAATCTTCTACGACCGCAGCCAGGCGCGGGGCCGGCCATTCTATTACTACGCCTTCGGCGCAGCGTGCTGCGAGGTGATCATCGACACCCTCACCGGCGAGTACAAAATGCTGCGCACCGACATCCTCCACGACGTCGGCGACTCACTGAACCCGGCGATCGACATCGGTCAGGTCGAGGGTGGTTTCATCCAGGGCATGGGGTGGCTGACCATGGAAGAACTGGTGTGGAACAACAAGGGCAAACTGATGACCAACGGCCCGGCCAGCTACAAGATCCCGGCGGTGGCGGACATGCCGCTGGACCTGCGGGTGAAGCTGGTGGAAAACCGTAAAAACCCGGAAGACACGGTGTTCCACTCCAAGGCTGTGGGTGAGCCGCCGTTCATGCTCGGCATCGCTGCGTGGTGTGCGATCAAGGACGCCGTGGCCAGTCTGGGGGACTACAAGCATCAACCGAAAATCGATGCGCCGGCGACGCCGGAGCGGGTGTTGTGGGGCTGTGAGCAGATGCGGCAGTTGAAGTCTTTGAAGCCTGTTGAGGCTGAAGTCGAGTTGGCTTCGCTGTAAGACCGAGGTGCGGCCTTCGCGAGCAAGCCCGCTCCCACAAGGGAATTGTGAACACCAATCCAATGTGGGAGCGGGCTTGCTCGCGAAGACGGCCGAACAGACAACAGAGATGTCGAGGTGAAACATGTACAACTGGATCGACGCCCTCGCCGACCTGCAAACCCGGGGTGAACCCTGTGTGTTGGTCACCATCATCGAAGAGCTCGGCTCGACGCCGCGTAACGCCGGCTCGAAGATGGTCATCAGCGCCAGCCAGACCTTCGACACCATCGGTGGCGGGCATCTGGAATACAAGGCCATGCAAATCGGCCGCGAGATGCTGGCCAGCGGCAAGCAGGACACGCACCTTGAACGCTTCAGCCTCGGCGCCAGCCTGGGACAATGCTGCGGCGGCGTGACCGTATTACTGTTCGAACCGATGGGCCAGGTCCAGGCGCAGATCGCCGTATTCGGTGCCGGCCATGTCGGCCGGGCGCTGGTGCCGCTGCTCGCCAGCCTGCCCTGCCGGGTGCGCTGGATCGATTCGCGGGAAGCCGAATTCCCGGAACAGATCCCCCACGGCGTACGCAAAATCGTCGCCGAAGAACCGGTGGACGAAATCGATGACCTGCCCGCCGGCAGCTACTGCATCGTCATGACCCACAATCACCAACTCGACCTCGAACTCACCGCCGCGATCCTCAAGCGCAACGACTTCGCCTACTTCGGCCTGATCGGTTCGAAGACCAAACGGGTGAAATTCGAACACCGCTTGCGTGACCGAGGTTTCGACAGCGCCGTGCTGCAACGCATGCGCTGCCCGATGGGCATCGGCGAAGTCAAAGGCAAGTTGCCAGTGGAAATCGCCATCTCCATCGCCGGCGAAATCATCGCCACCTATAACGCCAATTTCGGCCAGCACACCGCCAGCGCCGGATCATCGATCGCCAAACTGCTGCCTGCCTCACGCCGCAGCCACGCTTCGAACTAAAAAGCCACGAATTGAGAACAACAATGCCTCTGACTCGCAAAGCCTACCGCGCCGCCATTCTGCACAGCATCGCCGACCCCGCCGAAGTGGGCATTGAAGCCTCGTATGAGTATTTCGAAGACGGCTTGCTGGTGGTCGATAACGGCCAGATCAGCGCCCTCGGTCACGCCAGCGACTTGCTGCCGACCCTGCCGGCCGATATCGAAATCACCCATTATCAGGACGCGCTGATCACCCCTGGCTTCATCGACACCCACATTCACTTGCCGCAAACCGGTATGGTCGGCGCCTACGGCGAACAGCTGCTGGACTGGCTCAATACCTACACCTTCCCGTGCGAAAGCCAGTTCGCCGACAAGGCTCACGCTGACCAAGTCGCGGACATTTTCATCAAGGAACTGCTGCGCAATGGCACCACCACCGCGCTGGTGTTCGGCAGCGTGCATCCGCAGTCGGTGAACTCGTTCTTTGAAGCCGCCGAACAGCTGGACCTGCGGATGATCGCCGGCAAAGTGATGATGGACCGCAACGCGCCGGACTACCTGACCGACACCGCCGAATCCAGCTATGTCGAAAGCAAGGCGCTGATCGAGCGCTGGCACGGCAAGGGTCGCCTGCACTACGCGGTCACCCCGCGCTTCGCTCCGACCAGCACCCCGGAACAACTGACCCTCGCCGGCCAGTTGCTGAGTGAATTCCCTGACCTGTACATGCAGACTCACATCAGCGAAAACCTCAAGGAAATCGAGTGGGTCAAGGAACTGTTCCCGGAGCGCAAGGGCTACCTGGACGTCTACGACCACTACAAACTGCTCGGCGAACGTTCGGTATTCGCCCATGGCGTGCACCTGTGCGATGACGAGTGCGCGCGACTGGCGGAAACCGGCTCGGCGATCGCCTTCTGCCCGACGTCGAACTTCTTCCTCGGCAGCGGCCTGTTCAACCTGCCGATGGCCGAGAAGCACAAGTTGAATGTCGGCATCGGTACGGACGTCGGTGGCGGCACCAGTTTCTCACTGCTGCAAACGCTGAACGAAGCGTACAAAGTCATGCAGCTGCAAGGTGCGCGACTGAGCCCGTTCAAATCGCTGTACCTGGCCACCCTCGGTGGCGCTCGCGCGTTGCGCCTGGAAGACAAGATCGGCACCCTGCAACCGGGCACTGATGCGGATTTCCTGGTGCTGGACTACAACGCCACACCGCTGCTGAGCTATCGCTTGAAGCAGGCCAATAACATTGCCGAGACGTTGTTTGTGTTGATGACGCTGGGGGACGACCGGACGGTGTTGCAGACCTATGCGGCGGGGAATCAGGTGCATCAGCGCTAGTTTTCTTCGGGCATAAAAAATCCCCCGTACTCTTCAGTCCGGGGGATTTTTATTGCCTGTCATATCGCCTTCGCGAGCAAGCCCGCTCCCACAGTAGATTTCTAGTGGACACAGGATTTGCGTTCAACACAAATCCAATGTGGGAGCGGGCTTGCTCGCGAAGGGCGCACAGCGGTATCAGAGCTTGGCAGCTGGCCGCCCTGGCTTCTTGGTCTGCAACAAATGCGAGAACACCGCATGCAAATCATCCGACGCGCTTTCTTCGTCCAGGTTGAGTTTGCTGTCGATGTGATCCATGTGATGCATCATCAGGTCCACCGCCAGCTCAGCGTTGCGCGCTTCGATGGCGTCGATCAGCTGGGTGTGCTCGTCGTAGGAACAGTGGGAGCGATTGCCGCTTTCATACTGGGCAATGATCAACGAAGTCTGGGACACCAAGCTGCGCTGGAAGCTGATCAGCGGCGCATTTTTCGCCGCTTCGGCCAGTTTCAAGTGGAACTCGCCCGACAGACGAATACCGGCGCCGCGATCACCCCGGGAGAAGCTGTCGCGCTCGTCGTTGACCATCTGGCGCAACTCGGCAATCTGCTCGGCAGTGGCGTGCTGCACCGCCAACTCAGTGATCGCACGCTCCACCAGACGCCGGGCCATGAACACCTGGCGAGCCTCTTCGACACTCGGGCTGGCCACGACAGCGCCACGATTCGGACGCAGCAGCACGACGCCTTCATGGGCCAGGCGCGACAGCGCGCGGCGAATGATGGTGCGACTGACCCCGAAAATTTCCCCCAGCGCTTCTTCGCTCAACTTGGTACCGGGCGCCAGACGCTGTTCGAGGATGGCCTCGAAAATATGCGCGTAGACGATATCGTCCTGGGTACCGCTGCGGCCGGCTTTGCCTGCTCGCGGTTGTTTCTTGAGGGGTTGCAACTGTTCGTTCATGGGCACTCGAGTCGGAAGAACTGCGGCGAATTGACCGTGACTGTAATACGGCACAGTAGGTCGCTGGCAAGTATCGCGTAAAAAACACTGCGATTGTACACAATGGACAGTGGCAACACGACTGTACGGCTGTTTGTCACTTCCGCTGTATTGCAACGACTGGTTACTTTTGAGTTTAGGCTTGAACACAGAATCCGCCGCTTGAACACAATCCCCCTGTGGGAGCGGGCTTGCTCGCGAAAGCGGTGTGTCAGTC
>NZ_JAHBDP010000134.1:0-19340 GCF_019956495.1 Pseudomonas sp. BF-B-26
ATCAACTTGGTCATGACACTGGCCGGCGTCTTTTGCTCAAACCGCGCTAGAACTTCTGCCCACATCGTTTTCGTCACCCTGACTGGAATTTTGGGAGAGTTTAAACGAAGACCTTGAAAGGGCTGGCCGTAAGGGCGAAACCGTAAGTGGCCGTTACCGCAGAAATGGATATGTACACCATCAAAAATCCCGGTCGGCTATCAGGCCGCCTTCGCGAGCAAGCCCGCTCCCACAGGGTCCGAGTGAACCCCAAGGGAGACGCCAAAGTCAGGCCAGACTTTTGCTGACCACCTCGAACACATCGCTCGACAACTGACCCGAAGCGCGAATCCGCTCCAGCTCACCTTTCATCAACGCCTGACGCGCATCGTCATACTTGCGCCAGCGAGTCAGCGGCGCCAACTGCCGAGAAGCGATCTGCGGATTAAACCCGTTCAGCTCGATCACCAGATCCGCGAGGAACCGATAACCCGAACCATCCGCCGCATGGAAATTAATCAGGTTCTGCCCGGCAAACGCCCCGACCAGCGCCCGCACCTTGTTCGGGTTCTTGATATTGAACGCCGGATGCTGCATCAACGCCTTGACCCGCTCCAGACCACCAGGCAACACGCTGCCCGCCTGGACGCTGAACCACTGATCCATGACCAACGGGTTGTCCTTGAAATGCTCGGCAAAACTGGCCAGGGCCTTGGCTTTCTCGTCTTCGAACGACGAATTGACCAACACCGCCAACGCCGTCAGGCGCTCGGTCATGTTGTCGCTGGCCTCGAACTGCTCAAGCGTCGCCACCAACACCTCCGGTTTACCGCTAAGCATCAGGTACGACAGCGCAATGTTCTGCAACGCGCGACGAGCGAAATGCACGGCCTCGGCTACATACGGGGTTTTCTTCGACAGATCGCGATTGGCCTGATAACGCAGCCACAACGCCTCGAACAAACTTTCTGCCAATTGCTTGCGAGCAAACTCGCGAGCGATGTGAATGGCGTCAACGTCAGCCACTTCGCTGATCTCGGTCAGATACGCCTCGCCCGGCAGCGAGAGCATTTCCGCGACCATCGCCTGATCCAGCGTCTCGTCCGACAACACGGTATGCAAGGCAGAAACCAGGCGCTGATCCAGCACCAGTTTCTCGCCCTTTTGCTGCTGGGCAATCAGCTCTTGCAGCACCTGAACCGACAATTGCTGACCCGCATCCCAGCGGTTGAAACCGTCGCTGTCGTGTTGCATCAGGAACATCAGTTGATCGCGGTTGTACGGGAAGCTCAGTTTCACCGGCGCCGAGAAGCCACGCAGCAACGAAGGCAATGGCTGTTGCGCGATGTCGATGAAGGTGAATGTCTGCTCCGCTTCGGTCACCGAAATGACCCGTGAAGTGCCCTGAGCGCTGGCTTCACCGGAAAGACGCAACGCAATGGCCGCGCCTTTGGCGTCCAGCAGGCCCAATTCGACCGGAATCACGAACGGCAACTTCTCAACCTTGTCCGGGGTTGCCGGGCAGCTCTGGCGGAACGTCAGGCTGTAGGTTTTCGCCGCCGCGTCGTAGGACTCGCTGACCGCCAAACGCGGTGTGCCGGCCTGGCTGTACCAGCGTTTGAACTGGGTCAGGTCGACACCGTTGGCGTCTTCCATGGCTTTAATGAAGTCGTCGCAAGTCACGGCCTGGCCGTCATGGCGTTCGAAGTACAGGTCGCTGCCTTTGCGGAAGCCTTCGGCGCCGAGCAAGGTATGGATCATGCCGACCACTTCCGAACCCTTTTCGTACACGGTCAGGGTGTAGAAGTTGGAAATCTCGATGAAGCTGTCCGGGCGTACGGCGTGAGCCATGGGACCGGCGTCTTCGGCGAACTGGTGGGTGCGCAGGTACGCCACATCCTGGATGCGCTTGACCGTGGCCGAGTTCATGTCGGCGGAGAAGCCTGAATCGCGGAACACGGTGAAGCCTTCCTTCAGCGACAATTGGAACCAGTCGCGGCAGGTCACGCGGTTGCCCGACCAGTTGTGGAAGTACTCGTGGGCAACGATCGCCTCGACCCGCTGGTGCGCGGCGTCGGTCGCGGTTTCAGCACGGGCCAGCACGGCGCTGGAGTTGAAGATGTTGAGGCCCTTGTTCTCCATGGCACCCATGTTGAAGTCGTTGACCGCGACGATCATGAAGATGTCCAGGTCGTACTCGCGACCGTAGACCTCTTCGTCCCAGCGCATGGACTTCTTCAGGCTGTTCATGGCGTGCTGGCACTTGTCGATGTTTTCCGGCTCGACATAAATGCGCAGCGCCACGGAGCGATCGGTCATGGTGGTGAAGGTGTCTTCGACGCACCACAAATCACCAGCCACCAGCGCGAACAGGTAGGCAGGTTTCTTGAACGGATCTTCCCAGGTCGCCCAGTGCCGGCCGTCTTCGCCGGGACCTGAGGCAATCGGGTTGCCGTTGGACAGCAACACCGGATAGCTGTGCTGCTCGGCAACCACCGTGGTGGTGAACGTGCTCATCACGTCCGGACGGTCGAGGTAATAGGTGATCTTGCGGAAGCCTTCGGCCTCGCACTGGGTGCAGAACATCGTGCCGGATTTGTACAGGCCTTCCAGCGCGGTGTTGGTTTCCGGGTGGATCCTGACGCTGGTGTCGACCGTGAAGGTGGTGCTGGTCGGGTGCAGGGTCAGGTGGTTTTCCGTCAACTGATAGTCGGCGGCGGTCAACTCGATGTCGGCCAGGTTGACCGACAGCAATTCTAGCTGTTGGCCATCCAGCACCAGCGGCGGCAGGCCCGGGCCACGCTCGGGATTGCGGCGCATCACCAGTTGCGCATGGACCAGGCTGTGGTCCTCGTACAACTCGAAGGTCAGGTGCGTCTCGTCGATCAGGTACTCGGGCGCCTGATAGTCCTTCAGGTAGATCATCTTCGGTTGTTCGGTGCGCATGCTGGAGTCCTTACTGATGCACGGCGAGCTGGTAGGCCGTGTATTTACGAATATTGATTACGCCGGTGTCGAAAATCAGGTACTGGCCCTTTATTCCCAACAGCGTGCCTTCGGCGATCGGATTCTTGTCCAGGTTGAAGCTGACGATCTTGGCTGGATATTGCTCGACCGGATAGCGGATTTCGAGCGTTTCTACATCGGCAATAGTCTGGATCGCCTGTAGGCCAAATCGTTCCTGCAAACTTTGCAGTCCTTCGGCGCAACTGTCGAACAACTGATCACGAACCTGCGCCAGGTCGACCGACACCGCATCGCCCTTGAGTAACGCACGCCAGTTGGTCTTGTCTGCCACCTGACTACGGAACAGGTCTTCGACGAAGCCCGACTGCTGACGGGTCGAGACACGCATGATTGGCAAGGCCTGACGGGCGCCCTGATCGATCCATCGGGTCGGCAGCTGGGTGGCGCGGGTAATCCCGACCTTCACCCCCGAAGAGTTGGACAGATAGACAATGTGATCCGTCATGCAGAACTTCTCGCCCCACTCCGGCTCACGGCAGGTGCCAGCGTCATAGTGGCAACGCTCCGGGCTCATGATGCAGATGTCGCACTGGGCCAGTTTGGTCATGCACGGGTAGCAGTAACCCTGACTGAAACTGGTTTTGGTCTTGCGTCCACAATGGGTGCAATGAATCGCCCCCAGGTATTCCAGGCGCACCGTGGTGCCGATCAATGGATTGACCGGGACCTCGACGTCATCCAGACGAAACGCGTACTGCACGTTCGGCCCGTCAAGGCGCGCCGACATTTTGCTGATTGCACCGCGACCAATCTCGATCAATGGACGGCATCCGATTTGAACAGGATATTCGGCACTTCGATCGACTTGGAGCCGCACTCCTGCACGCCCATGTAACCGGTGCGCTGGTCTTCGGGCAGGTTCTGGATTTCCCAGGCGATCATCGCTTGCAGCGACAGTTCGCGTTGTTCGGCGGTGAGTTTGCCACCGTCGGACCATTTACCGATTTCCACCGCCAATTTCAGGCTCTGGTAGATATCAGGGGTGATGTTGTTGATCATTTCGTTAAAAGAGGACATCAAGGGCTCCGCGCTCTTTATTGATATAACTGGTTAGACGGCCAGTTTACGGCGGTTGTACAAACCACCCAACAAGCCGGTCAAGCATCCGACGAGCAACCCGCCGACGTGGGCCGCGTTGGCAATTTCACCGAAGCCGATCATCGAGACCAGCCCGGACAGGCATAGAAGCAGCCACACCAGCATCATCACCAGCACGCCGCGCGGCAGGCGATAAGCCGGGTTTGGCGACAACAGCTGAAAGATCCAGCAATGCCCGAGCAGGCCGTACAGCACGCCGGACAACCCGCCAAACAGCGTCGGACCACTGAAAACAAACTGGGCGTAGTTCGAGACCAGGCCGAACAGCAAGGTCAGGCCGATCAGGTTGATGCTGCCCTGGCGCGACTCGATGCGTCGCCCCAGTTCCCAGTACCACATGCCGTTCATGGCCAGGTGCAGGATGCCGAAGTGGATCAGCATTGGTGTCACCAGACGCCACCATTGCCCCGCCGCCAGGCTGTCAGCCAATGGCACGAAGTGGATGTACTCGCCGACAACGCGAAAATCGAGGAAGGTCAGCCAGCGCATCGTGTCGAGGTTTTCGCCCAGCAGCGTCACCGCGCCGACAAACAGGCTCAGCAGCAACACGAACGCTGTCGCCTTGGCGTGGCGCAATTGTTCCACGAAACCTGGGCGCTTTATGGTTTGCGCCACCGGAATGTCCAGCTGTTGATCGGGATCACCGGCCGGGAAACGTTCGTACAACACACGCACGTCTTCGCTGATGCTGGCCGGCACCCACAGCACTTGCTCGCCCGCCTCTTCGCTGACCCGATGCGGCACCTGCATGCGCTGCAACAGTTTGACGAACCCGCTCAAGTCCACCGCCAGCGGCAGCCGTAAAACAGCAACGGCACTCATCGCAGCACCTCCGGCCGCTCGACATCGACCCAGACAAATTTATGCGGGTCGAGGCGGGTTTCCTGGTCCAGACGATAGGCAACCAATTTGCCGTAAAGCACCGCGCTGTAGTCCAGACAGGCCAGGTTCGGCCGGATCGGCGCCGGTTTGCCGCTGCGCCAGTAATGGCCCACGAACAACAATGGCTCATCGATGCCATAGCGCAGCAAGGTGTTTTTTTCAGTGGACGACAGCGGCGTCCGGGCCACGGGTTCGGGCAAGGCGTCGGGCTGGAACACAATGTCTCCGTAGGTTTGCGGGTCGTCTTCCCAAAACTTGGTGCGAAAGAACGAACGCGTCAGGCCATCGCCACTGGTCATTGTCAGACCATGAGGCAAGCGCATGTCAGTGCCGCGCAGCAGGCGGTCGAACACGGTGCAGGCGAAACTGCCCGGTACGGCCGAGGCCTGGAGGAAATGTTCATCGACGCAACCGTTGGGGAATAGCGCGCGCAAGGGTTCAATCAGGCCCGCATCCCAGCAGGCATGCACCACGCGGAAACGCCCGGCATCGACGAACAATGGCATCTCATAGAACCATTGCAGGAAGTCATGCCAGTCCGCCGGATGGTCTTCGAATTGGGTCAGGGTTTCGTTCAGCAAACGCGCATGGCGCGGGGTGTGTTCGCGCACGAACTGCTTGCCGCTGCCCGGAGGCGCCGGCGTGCTCCAGCCGAGGGCGTTGAATTCATGGTTGCCCATGATGCACAGCGCCTGACCCGCTTCGACCATGTCGTGAACGATGTGCAGCGCTTCACGAATCCGCGGGCCGCGGTCGATGATGTCGCCGACGAACACCGCCATGCGCGACGGATGCCGCCAGACGCCAGCGTGTTTTCGGTAACCGAGCAGGTCAAGCAAGTGCTCAAGGGTCAGAGCGCAACCGTGCACGTCACCGATCAGGTCGTAGCTTCGCGCGGGATCGAGCATCAGTCGCCTCCACCACCCAACTTGCTGCCCCAGCCGAGTTTGGTCCGGCAGACTTCATAATAGTTGTGGTCTAGTGGGTGAATCAGCCGCAGCTTCTGGGCTTTCTTGCTGATGGTGATGGTGTCACCCGGCGCGCAGGTGAAATGGTTTTGCCCGTCACAGGAGACTTGCGGGTAAATCTGCATATCTTTGGACACGACGATTTTCAGCTCACTGTTGCCATCGACCACAATCGGCCTGCCCGACAAGGTATGGGGGTACATCGGCACAATCACAATAGCGTCGAGCTTGGGATGCATGATCGGCCCGCCTGCCGACAGCGCGTAGGCGGTCGAACCGGTCGGCGTGGCGACGATCAGGCCGTCGGCCTTCTGGCTGCAGACAAACTGGCCGTCGATGTACAACTCGAATTCGATCATCCGCGTCGATTTGCCGGGGTGCAGCACCACGTCATTCAGCGCGTCGCCCTGACCGATGGCCTCGGCGTGACGGCGGACTTCGGCTTGCAACAGGAAACGGTTCTCCACCAGATAGTGGCCGTCGAGCACTTCGGCGACTTTGACTTCCAGCTCATCGGGGCGAATATCGGTCAGGAAACCCAGGCTGCCACGGTTGATGCCGAGCACCGGAATATTGTGTCGGGCCAGCGCACGAGCGGCGCCCAACAGGCTGCCGTCACCACCGACCACAATCACCATGTCACATACTTCGCCGAGCATCTTGCGCGACGAGGTTTGCAAGCCATGACCCGGCAAGACTTCAGCGATGGTGTCTTCGAGGATCACGTGCAGGTGACGATCGAGCAGAAACCGTTTCAGTCGGCGGACGGTATCCAGCACCTGCGAACTGCCCAGGCGACCGATGATGCCGATATTACGAAATTGCTCCATGAGGTTCCTGCGCGACGGCGAAAAACACGATTATGGGCGAAAGCGCGGGATAGACAAAATCCTTTCAGCCACAACGGTGTACTCACGATTGAGGCTATGCTCGCAAGATGATCCTATTTCCAGATTTGCTGCAGTTGCCCCACCAGTTGCGCCACCCCGAAGTGCGCGACCTGGCGTGGGTCATCCTCGCGCCGCCGATGCTCGGCGTCACGACGTGGCCGCAGCGTCACCCGCTGACCGGCAGTGACTGGGTGCAGGCACCGGAACGGCTCGAATTGTGGTTGCGGCAATTGGATCGTGACAGTTATGACTTGCTGCACTGGCTGGCGCAGGCTCGAACCCGGCGATTGGGCTTGTACTACGAACGCCTCTGGCAATACGCCGTGCGACACGCACCGGGTATCGACCTGATTGCCGCCAACATGCCGATCCGCCGCGAAGGCCACACGCTGGGTGAGCTGGACATGCTGCTGCGCGATCGTGATGGCGTGCATCATCTGGAACTGGCGATCAAACTTTACCTTGGCCCACAAAATGGCGACGGACACGACACGGCGCAGTGGCTCGGCCCCGGTTGCCACGATCGGCTGGACCGCAAACTGGCCCATCTGACGCAGCATCAATTACCGATTTCGGCGCGCCCGGAGAGCCGCGAAGTATTGGCGGCGCTGGATATCCAGCAGTTCAGTGCACATTTGTGGCTGGGCGGCTATTTGCTGTATCCGTGGCCGGGACAGGCCGAGCCACCGAATGGTGCACATCCCCAACATTTACGCGGTAGCTGGCTGCACCAGAAGGACTGGGCAGACTTTGTCGTGCAACGCCCATTCGGTCGCTGGCAACCCCTGCCCCGCCATGCCTGGCTGGCGCCGGCTCACTATCCGGTGGAGCAGACCTGGAGCACTGAACAGCTGAATGCCTGGCTCAGCGACCTGGAGCCATTGGCCCCGGCGCAGTTGCTGGTGCGACTCACAGAAAACGCCCAGGGTGATTGGGAAGAAGCCGAGCGGCTGTTTCTGGTGGCGGATCTTTGGCCGAATGTGCCCGGTAATGGCTGAGAGGTGTGGTGGCTGCCCTGGCCTCTTCGCGAGCAAGCCCGCTCCCACAGGTTGAAATGCAGTCCTCTGTGGGAGCGGGCTTGCTCGCGAAGGAGCCGACGCGGTCTAAACCGATAACCGCAATGCCAAAGCCGCTAACGTCACCAGCAAAACAGGCGCCGTCAGCACAATCCCGACCTTGAAGTAATACCCCCAGCCAATCCGGATACTCTTGCGCTCCAGCACATGCAACCACAGCAGGGTCGCCAGGCTGCCAATCGGCGTAATCTTGGGCCCCAGGTCGCTGCCGATGACGTTGGCGTAGATCATCGCTTCCTTCACCACCCCGGTCGCCTGGCTGGCATCGATCGACAGCAAACCGATCAGCACCGTTGGCAGATTGTTCATCATCGACGACAGCAGCGCCGTCAGCACGCCCGTGCCCATGGCCGCGCCCCACACGCCGTAACCGGCAAAACCATCCAGCCAACCGGCCAGATACCCCGTGAGCCCCGCGTTGCGCAGGCCATACACCACCAGGTACATGCCCAGCGAGAAAATCACGATATGCCACGGCGCTTCTTTAATGACTTTGCGCGTGGAAATCTTGTGACCACGGGCGGCAATGGCCAGCAGCAACACCGCGCACACCGCAGAAATGGCACTGATCGGAATCCCCAGCGGTTCCAGTGCGAAGCAGCCGAGCAGCAGAATCACCAACACGGCCCAACCGGCATAAAACGTGGCGTGGTCGTGAATCGCTGAAGCCGGATGCGCCAGTTGCTCGGGGTCGTAGTCCTTGGGAATGTCACGACGGAAAAACCACATCAGCATCGCCAGGGTCGCCGCAACACTTACCAGGTTGACCGGGATCATTACCGCCGCGTAACGATTGAAACTGATGTGGAAAAAGTCAGCGGAAACGATGTTCACCAGGTTCGACACCACCAACGGCAAACTCGCTGTGTCCGCGATGAAACCGGCGCCCATGACGAACGCCAGTGTCGCCGCTGGGGAAAAGCGCAACGCCAGCAGCATGGAAATCACGATGGGTGTGAGAATCAGCGCTGCCCCGTCGTTGGCGAACAACGCCGACACCAACGCACCGAGCAGCACCATATAAGCAAACAGCTTGCGTCCGCTGCCCCGCCCCCAACGGGCCACATGCAACGCCGCCCAGGCAAAGAACCCCGCCTCGTCCAGCAGCAGACTGATGACTATCAGCGCGACAAAGGTTCCGGTGGCGTTCCAGATAATCTGCCACACCAGCGGGATGTCGCTGAGGTGTACGACCCCGAAAATCAGCGCAAGTACCGCGCCGAATACCGCACTCCAGCCAACGCCAAGGCCTTTTGGCTGCCAGATCACCAAGGTGATGGTCAGCAGGAAAATCAACGATGCGATCAGCATGCAGTGCAGCCTTGTCAGAAAACAAACCGCGATTCAGCCGCAACACACGAACGGAGTAAAGTCCAAATTTGCTCCCCTGCGCCTAAACGCACCAAGGGCGAGTCCATACATAGCAGCTGCTACGACAGATCGGTGCGCAATGATTTGTAGCCGAACCCTTGTAGGAGCAAAGCTTGCTCGCGATGTCGGTGTGTCAGTCAGATCAATGCCGACTGAAACACCGCCATCGTGAGCAAGCTTTGCTCCTACGCAGGATTTGTCATTCCTTCTTGTGTTGTTCGACCCAAAGACCATAAGCATTGATGAATTTTTGCAAAAACGGTTTGAGCGACTCGGACAGGTTACCCGCCTCGTCGAATGCTGAACCGGCACCGCTCAGATAGGCTTCCGGTTGCTGCATGCACGGCACATCCAGGAATACCATGGACTGGCGCAGGTGATGGTTGGCGCCAAAACCACCGATAGCGCCCGGCGAAGCACTGATCACTGCTCCAGGTTTTCCACTCCAGACACTCTTGCCATAGGGACGCGAACCCACATCGATCGCGTTCTTCATCGGCGCAGGCACCGAACGGTTGTATTCGGGGGTCACGAACAGCACCGCGTCGGATGAGCTCACTTGTTGCCGGAAAGTGCTGTAGGCTGCCGGCGGTGAAGCACCATCGATGTCCTCGTTGTAGAGCGGCAGATCGCCGATTTCGACGATAACCAGTTTGAGATTGGCAGGCGCCAGCTTGGCCAGGGCCAGCGCCACCTTGCGATTGATCGATTCCTTTCTCAAGCTGCCGACCAGTACAGCGATCGTATAGACGTTGCTCATGGAAGATTCTCGACTGTCCGATGGAAAGAGTTTGTAGTTATAGATGACGATTCAACCCGTGGGCGACTGAAAAACGCCGCCCCTGACTATTTTTTTCCTGTAGGAAAACTTACCTCGCCCAACCACGGTCTACAGAGCCGCAAATTGAGTGATTTATCCCCAGAGGTTCTAAGCAGATGGCAGCAGTACTCGTCGGTCAGTTCCATGCAAGAGACGCGGAAGGCCGCGTTTATTCCGTGCATGAGTTCCAGGAATCCACCCCGTCGGCAGACGGTCTCACTGGCTCGGTGCCTGTCACCACCTACAAATTGGCCATTGGCGATCGCGTCAAAAAGCTCGATGACAACCAATTTCTGCTGGTGCAATCGGACGTGACCATCGTGCGCGAGCCTGACACCTATGTCGGCAGCCGGCCGGAAACCACCATCGCTTCATAACCCCGTGTTATGAGCAGAAGTCATATGCGCGCACTTGAGTTAGGATTCAGCCACTGACTCCCTCACCTGCTGAACATGGACTTCACGCATGCGTTTACGTCATATCGAAGTGATCCAGGCGCTCCTGCAGACCGGTCACCTGGGCACCGCCGCCGAATGGCTGCAGTTGCCTGTGGCTGAAGTCGAAGGGATTCTGCGCGACGCCGAGGATCAGTTGGGTTTCATGCTGTTTTCCAGCGTGCGTGGACGCTTGCAGGCCACGCGCGAGGCGCGGGAGTTGCAGGTCCAGATCGCCCACGTCTATGAAGCGCTCGAGCCGGTTCAGCGGCTGGCCAACAGCCTCAGGCAATATCAGGCTCCGCCCTTGCGGATCGTCTGCACGCCGCCCCTGGCACAGCAGCTATTGCCACAGAGCATTGCCGCCCTGCGCCGACGCCTTCCTGACGCGCCTTGCACCCTTCTGAGTCAACCTACCCGCGAGATCGTCAGAAACCTGCTGCTGCGTGAAAGCGATCTGGGCCTGAGCCTGCATGACCCCGATCACGCCGACATTCATTGCCAGGTGATCGCCCAAGGCAAACTTCAGCTGCTGGCCCCCCACGGCTGGTTGCAACCCAAACAAAAGTACATCTCGCTGCAGGACCTGGCCGGCCAATCGATGGTGGGCCTGGAAGGTCATGATCCGCTGAGCCCGGCGCTGGAAAACAAGCTGCATGCCCTGCGCCCTGCCCCGGTCATTCAAACCCGGGTACAGACTCACCAGATGATGCGCAGCATGGTCGAGGCCGGTGAAGGTCTGGCCATCGTCGACCCTTTCACCGCCCTCGGGGCGAAATCGGCCGGGCTGGATGCCTGCCCGCTGGCGCCGGCCGTGCCGATCAGCCTGTATGCCTTGACCCTCAAGAACGGCGAGCCATCGCCAGCGGTTCAGGCATTGCTGGGCATCATCACGGAACAAGCCGTGGCGATGTTGGCGAACTAAGCGGGGTTTCCAGCGGATTATCGAACAATCGATACCAGAACAGCGCCACTTCGGCGGTGTTCGGATCGATCCCGCGATAGCGCAGGTGATCGATTCCGCCCAAGACGTAACCGCGGCGCTCATAAAGCCGGCAGGCCCCCAGGTTGTTGTTCTGGGTTTCGAGCATGATGCCCGGCAGTTTCTTTTTGCGACTCCAGAACTGCGCCACATCCAGCAACGCCTTGGCCACACCATGACGGCGCGCCGGCGCATGCACCGCCAACTCGTCGATATGGGCAAAGCCGTTCCAGTTGGTGCTGACCACCAGGTGACCCACGGGTTCATCATCGAGATAAGCCATGAAAATAGCGCTGTCAGCGGCATCACGGAAACTGCTGAACTCCTCGGGATCAATACCGTAGCACTTGCGATAGGGCGTGATCGGCGTCACCGGCCACTGCTCCACCGGTTTACCGATTTCGGCGGCGCCGTAGTCTGCGACTTCAAAACTGAAATCACTGCCCCAGATGTAGGCTGCAAAACCATCGTCGGCAACGCGCACCGACAGCCCTGGGTATTTCGGATTCATGATCGGTTGCATACTGGGAAAGGTCCTCATTCCTTGATGCAATCAACGGTATACAGCCGTCCATTGCCCTCGTCTTCGTGTTGCAATCCGTGTACATCAGCGACAAACCCCGGGAAGCTGCTATCGAACGTGCGGGCAAACGCCAGGTAATCGATGATCGAGCGTGTCGACTCGGTAAAACGCTCGCCGGGCATGATCAACGGAATCCCCGGCGGATACGGCACCAGCATCACCGCGGCGATCCGCCCATCCAGTGCATCGATCGATACCGCTTCCACCTCGCCACGCACTAATTGATCATAGGCGTCAGACGGCTTCATGGCGATTTCCGGCAGCACTGTATACATGCGTTTCAGGTGTTTGGCCGTGGCATTGCTGCGATAGCAGGCGTGCAGTTGATCGCACAAATCGCGCAACCCCATGCCCTGATAGCGCGTGACATTCTCTTGTGCCACGCACGGCAGGCACGTCGCGAGGCTGACATTGGCATCGTAGCTGCGCTTGAACTCCAGCAACTCAGTCAGCAGCGTGCTCCATTTGCCCTTGGTGATGCCCATGGAGAACAACACCAGGAACGAATACAGCCCGGTCTTTTCAACGACCAACCCACGTTCCCAAAGGAACTTGCTGACCACCGCCGCCGGAATCCCGCGCTGGCTAAGGGCGCCGCCTGCCGTCAGGCCCGGCATCACCAACGTGACCTTGATCGGATCAAGCAGCACGTAATCGTCGGTCACGCCGCCAAAGCCATGCCAGTCGGCGTCGGGTTGCAGCAGCCAGTCGTCGGTGATCACGCGGTCGATGCCTTCCACCGACGGCGGCTGCCAGATGGAAAACCACCAATCGTCAGCGGCGATGTGCTGACGCAAATTGGCCAGTGCCCGGCGGAAACTCAGCGCTTCGTCGAACATTTCCTGCAACAGCGATCGCCCGGCCGGGCCTTCCATCATGGCCGACGCCACATCCAGCGAAGCGATGATGCTGTACTGCGGCGAGGTCGAGATGTGCATCATGAACGCTTCATTGAAGCGATCCCGATCCAGCTGCCGCGCGCCGCCGTCCTGGACGTGAATCATCGACGCCTGGCTGAACGCCGCCAGCAGTTTGTGGGTGGAATGGGTAGTGAACACCAGGGGGCCGCCTTCACTGCGGGAAGTGCCCATGCCGTAACGTCCGGCGAAGAACTCGTGAAACGCCGCGTAGGCGTACCAGGCCTCATCGAAGTGCAAGACCTCGACACTGTTGCCTAGTTGCTGCTTGATCAGCTCAGCGTTGTAGCAGAGGCCGTCGTACGTCGAATTGGTCACCACCGCCAACTTGACCTTGGGCGCCCGGCCCTTGGTCAGCGGGCTGGCGTCGATCTTGGCCTGAATCGATTCGCGACTGAATTCGCTCAATGGAATCGGGCCGATGATCCCCAGCTCATTGCGCTCCGGGCACAGGTACAGCGGAATGGCGCCGGTCATGATGATCGAGTGCAATATCGACTTGTGGCAGTTGCGATCCACCAATACCAAGTCATCGCGAGCGACCATCGAATGCCAGACGATTTTGTTAGCGGTCGAGGTGCCATTGATCACAAAGAAAGTGTGATCGGCGCCGAAATTGCGGGCCGCACGGGCCTCGGCTTCTGCCAGCGGACCGGTGTGATCGAGCAAAGAACCGAGTTCCGGCACCGACACCGACAAATCGGAACGCAACGTATTTTCCCCGAAGAACTGGTGAAACGCCTGACCCACCGGGCTCTTGTGGTACGCCACACCGCCGCCATGGCCGGGTGTGTGCCAGGAATAATTGGAGTCGGCCGTGTGTTGCACCAGCGCTTTGAAAAACGGCGGCAGCAGACCATCCAGATATTTGCGTGCCGCTCGAGCGACCTGCCTGGCCAGAAAAGGCACAGTGTCTTCGAACAGATAAAGAATCCCGCGCAGCTGATTGAGTTCAGCCATGGCGTCGGCCGGAGCGTTCTCCAGGGTCACCTGCTCACCCAGCGCGAAGATCGGCAGGTCGGGCGCACGCACTCGCGCCAGGCCGATCAGCTCGGCCATGTTGTGCAGTAGATGAGAGTGAGTGCTGGCGTCTTCAGCTGCAATCAACATGCAGGAAAGACCGTGATGGGTCGAAGCGACCAGTCGCCCTTCGGTGTAATTCACCGCCGAGACAATGCTGAAGCCTTCCTGCTCCAGCTCCCGGGCAATGCCACGCACGCGATCACCGGCGACGGTGTCGGCCTTGATGTCGCGATGGACGATCAGGACCGGGAATTTCAAATCTTTATACATGGGGCTCAGTGTCCTGAGGCGGCAGACCGTGGTCCGCCAATCACCTCAGGGTAGAGGGTTCGAGCGCATGTGGCGAGTGTGATGCACTGAAATGGGTCATCAGGCGCGTTACGCTTGATCAAGATCAAAAATCGCAGCGCTACGCCTGAGCCTTGGCTTCAGCCAGTTGCTGCCAGAGCGATGGAGCGCCGGCGGATTTGGCGATGACTTCCAGGCGTGCCATGTGCTGGGCCAGGTCATCCTCGCTGGCACGGATGATACGCGTCGGTTGACGATCGACCGGCAGGCGGCGGATCTCGGTGGCGGAGTTGTCCGCACCTTCCCCGGAACCATTGCCATCGGAAGCATTACCGGCCAGGGACAGGCTGGTCTGGCCGCCCGTCATGGTCAGGTAAACGTCGGCGAGGATCTCGGAGTCGAGCAAGGCGCCGTGCAGTTCACGACCGGAGTTGTCGACGCCATAGCGTTTGCACAAGGCGTCGAGGCTGTTGCGCTGCCCCGGGTGACGTTCCCGGGCCATCATCAGGGTATCGAGGATCGAGCAGTGCTGCGTGATGTCCGCACGATCGTGCTGGCCCATCAGGGCGAATTCGTTGTTGATGAAGCCAACGTCGAACGCCGCGTTATGGATGATCAGTTGCGCACCCTTGATGAATTCAAAGAACTCATCGGCCACTTCAGTGAAGCGCGGCTTGCCGACCAAAAATTCGTTGGTGATGCCGTGGACGCCAATGGCGCCTTCATCACTCTCGCGGTCCGGTTGCAGGTAAACGTGGAAATGCCGGCCCGTCAGGCGCCGACCGATCAACTCGACACAACCGATTTCGATAATCCGGTGGCCGTCGGTCACCGGCATGCCGGTGGTTTCGGTATCGAGTACAACGGATCTGGTGGCCATCAGTGCTCAGCTCTCAACGGGTCATTCGTGCAAAAGCGGCGATATTAACACGCTCGCGAGAGCGTCAACGACCGGTATTCAGACCAGCACAGGCCGCCGCGATTTTGATGTTGTGATTTCTTGAGGGCCGGGGTTGCCCGCGATGGCCCCTGGCCGGAGCACCGAGTCGCGGCCTTCGCGAGCAAGCCCGCTCCCACATTCAACCGTATTCTCATGGAAGAACTCGATGAAATGTGGGAGCGGGCTTGCTCGCGAAGAGCGATGACGCGGTGCATCGGTAGAGCCGGAATCAAGCCTGTTTGTAACCGCGCACTTCATCCACGCCACGATTGGCCAGTTGGTCGGCGCGTTCGTTGCCGTGATGGCCAATGTGCCCGCGCACCCATTTCCAGGTGACGTTGTGGCGATTGACCTGCTCATCCAGCAACTTCCACAGATCAGCGTTTTTCACCGGTTCTTTCGCAGCGGTTTTCCAGCCGCGCTTCTTCCAGTTGTCCATCCACTCGTTGATGCCTTTCATCACATACTGCGAGTCGGTGACCAGCAGCACGTCGCAGGAGCGCTTGAGTTCTTCAAGGCCACGGATCGCGCCCATCAGCTCCATGCGGTTGTTGGTGGTGTTGGCTTCGCCGCCCCACAGTTCTTTTTCAACGCCCTTGCACACCAGCAAAGCGCCCCAGCCGCCAGGGCCAGGGTTGCCTTTACAGGCGCCGTCGGTGAAGAGTTCTACGCTATCGCTCATGCCAATCTATCCAGAAAATGCGGTGGCTCGCCGATCAGTGATCGACGATGCCCGAGGCCGGGGCAAACCCGGCCGGGAAATAAAAAGTGTCTTACGGATCGATGCGGCGACGATTGACCTTGGCCATCGGCAATGGAATCAGCTTGCCCATCGGTTCGCGCCGCTCCTGACGGACGGGACGCAGGCCCACCACGATCTTGCGCGCAACCAATAAATAGAAGCCGCCACCCGAGAGTTGCCAGTCACCGGCCTTGCGCTCCCAACCGGCCAGACGAGCCTGCCAGGCGGGTGACGCAAGCGGCGGACGATAGCACCCGAAG
This sequence comes from Pseudomonas sp. BF-B-26, assembly GCF_019956495.1. Classification (NCBI taxonomy): domain Bacteria; kingdom Pseudomonadati; phylum Pseudomonadota; class Gammaproteobacteria; order Pseudomonadales; family Pseudomonadaceae; genus Pseudomonas; species Pseudomonas sp. BF-B-26. The sequence goes on from NZ_JAHBDP010000134.1 coordinate 16,281, forward strand.
CGGCGTTTCTCCAGCGCGAAGCCCAGCAGGTTCAACCAGTCAGCGACTCGCGAGGGGGAGATGCAGCGAGCCTTGCGCAAGGCGTCGTGAGCAAAAACGTGACGCAAGCCCCAGGTGCTCCAGGGGTTGATCCCGACGATCAGCAGATGCCCGCCAGGCCGCACGCTGCTCGCCGCTTCGCGCAGCAGACCGTGGGGCGACAGGCAGAAATCCAGCCCATGCTGCAACACCACCACATCGGCGGCATGCTCGCTCAAAGGCCACGCCTGCTCTTCGCAGACGATCTCGACACCCGGCAACGGCGCGCCGAGCCGCACATTGCGCTGCACTTGCGGCGCCGATGGCGGCGTCTGGGCCGACGGACCGTAATGCACCAGGTAGCCACCGAAGAACCGCCCCAACTCGTCTTCGAGCATGCGACGTTCTTCGTCCAGCAAAAATTGCCCGATAGGGCCGGACAGCCATTCACGGGCCGCGCTGATCAATGTCAGCCATTCAGGATCAGCCTGAGCGAACGCTTTATCGGTCATTGCATTCTCCAACGCGCCAGGAAGTTCTAAGATGCGCCATTGTTTTCCGCTTGGCGAATCCGACGATGATACAGATCAGTGCCCTGCCCGCCTTCACCGACAACTACATCTGGTTATTACAAGACCACCGCACCCAGCGCTGCGCAGTGGTCGATCCGGGCGATGCCGCGCCAGTGCAGGCCTGGCTCGCCGCGCATCCGGGTTGGGTGTTGAGTGATATTTTGATCACTCACCATCATCATGACCACGTCGGCGGCGTCGAGCAGCTTAAAAAAGCGACAGACGCGACAGTCTATGGCCCGGCCAGTGAAAGCATCCCGGCGCGGGACGTGGCACTCAAGGACAATGACCGCATCAGCGTGCTGGGCTGGGACTTCGATGTCATCAATGTACCGGGCCATACCCTCGGGCACATTGCCTTTTATCACCAGGGCCATTTGTTTTGTGGCGACACCCTGTTCGCCGCCGGTTGCGGGCGCTTGTTCGAAGGCACGCCGCAGCAGATGCATGCCTCACTGAGCCGCCTGGCCGCGCTGCCTGAAGATACGCAGGTCTACTGCACTCACGAATACACGTTGAGCAACCTGAAGTTTGCCGTGGCGGTCGAACCGGGCAATCCGGACACCGCCGCACGTCTGGAAAAAGTCACCGCACAACGTGAAGCCGGAATCATGACGCTGCCCTCTACTCTGGCGCTTGAAAAGCTTACCAACCCGTTTTTGCGTGTCGACGAAACATCCGTTAAAGAAAAAGTGGACGAACGGAATGGAACCCAAAACCGGGCTCCGAGTGCGGTTTTTGCTGCTCTGCGTGCTTGGAAAGATAAGTTCTAAGTAGCCATCATGCTGGTACAAAAATTCTGAATGGTTGACCGCAGGGGGTGCGCTTTCTAGAATCGCCCGACATTTTTGCCCGGAACTTACTTCCAGCCAATGTCGTCATCTATTCGTAAAGCCATCAATTCAGACGCATTGACCCGCTTGGCTCAAGCCATTGCGGTGGCTGTGTCCGCCACTCTGGCGGGCTGCTCAAGCCATGTGCCACAGACCGACGCGGCACACACTCCGAACATCGCCGCCCGGGCCAAGCAGAAACCAATCTGGCTCAGCGAAAAACCGACTCCACAAATTCCACAAGATGTCTGGGAGCGCATGCGCCAGGGCTTCCAGTTGCAGGACAACCTGGGCGTCAACCCGCGCATCGAGCAACAGCGCCTGTGGTTCGCCAGCAACCCGTCCTTCCTCGAAAACGCCGGCGAACGCGGCAGCCTCTACATTCACTACATCGTCGAACGCCTTGAAGAACGCAACATGCCGCTGGAACTGGCGCTGCTGCCAGTGATTGAAAGCGCCTACAACCCGATGGCCTATTCCCGGTCCGACGCCGTTGGCTTGTGGCAATTCATCCCTTCCACCGGGCGTTACTTCAACCTGCGTCAAACCCGATTTTATGATGGCCGTCGCGATATCACCGCCTCGACCACCGCGGCCATGGATTACCTGACCCGCCTGCACGACATGTTCAACGGCGACTGGCTGCTGGCCCTGGCGGCGTACAACGCCGGCGAAGGCACGGTCAGCCGGGCCATCGAGCGCAACGAAAAGCTCGGCTTGCCGACCGATTACTGGAACCTGCCGCTGCCGGCCGAAACCCAGGCCTACGTGCCGAAGCTGCTGGCCTTGTCGCAAGTGGTGCTGGCACCTGAAGCCTACGGCGTGAACCTGAACCCGATCGCCAACGAACCGTACTTCCAGGTCGTCGAAATCAACCAGCGCATGGACCTGTCCAAGGTCGCCGCGGTGGCTAACATCGACGAAGACGAACTGTTCCAGCTCAACCCGGCCTTCAAGCAGCGCACCACCATCGATGGCCCACAGCATTTGCTGGTGCCAACGTCCAAGGCGCAATTGCTGACTGCCAGCCTGTCGACCATGCGTCCTGAGGAGTTGATCAGCAAGAAGTCGCTCAAGCCGGTATTCGAAGGCTCGGACGACTCCGAAATCGCCGGCCTCAAACGTGCCTACCGCGTCAAACGCGGCGACAACCTGGCCGCCATCGCCAAGGCCAACAAGGTCGACGTCAAGGACCTGCAGCGCTGGAACAAGATGACCGGCAAGAACCTCAAGGCCGGCCAGACACTGGTCATGCAGGACACCGCCAAGCGCAGCAGCGGCCGGGTCAACACCGTCGTGGCGGCGAACAGCAAAGCAAACAGTAAAGCTGACCAACAGAAGCCGCAGACCCAGTACAAGGTCCAGCAAGGCGATTCGCTGTACATGGTGGCCAAGCGTTTCAACGTTGAAATGCAGCACCTCAAGCGCTGGAACCCACGTGTCGGCCAGGCGCTGAAGCCTGGCCAGATGCTGACGGTGGCTTCCCCTCGCTAAAATGAGCCCCTGATTTCAGGGGCTTTTTTTGGCCTGCAGTTGCGAAGAACCTTGTAGCAACAGGCGAAGTGTGGCGAGGGGATTTATCCCCGTCGGGCTGCGAAGCGGCCCCACCAGTTCATTCGCAACACGCACTTACAGGA